>CAJUFP010000072.1 GCA_910585645.1 uncultured Hungatella sp.
TGTTGGGCATAACTGACCCCGACCGGCACACAGCCTCCCTCCCCTCCCTGGCATCACGACTACCCCCGCCCCTTGCTCACCAGCTCCCTGTAAACGGTAACTTCATGCCTGTCATCTCCTCTCCAGATCCTTTTGGACCATCTCCAGATAATGCACCAGCACATCCCTCTGGCGTCCGATCTTCCAGGACCGGTCCATCTCGTCGTAGGTAAAGCTCTTCCTGCCTCCCCTCTCCATCCGCTGCCAAAACCCGTACAGCTCGTCAAAGGGAATATAGTAGATCTCGTCCTTTGCCGTCCAGTGAAGCACGATAAAAGAAATCCCCCCCTGCTGTTCAAACTCCATCATAAACCGTACCTGGTGCTCATGAACATTCTGCAGGGGAAAGGTGGTCACGGCGCACTCCTTGGCGTCAAAGCACACAGGGATGCCCTGAACCGCCCCGATGTAGTCCACAGTGCTCTTCTGGTCAAAATATGCCAGGGTGATATGCCTGGTCTCCTTGTCTATAGTGATCGGTGTGATGGGGGTGGGCACCTTCTGGATCAGGGCCAGCTTCCTCTCCCGGTACACCTCATTGCTGTGGTTGATCATGTCCTCCAATGTGGAGCCCCGAAGGCCCCGGCTGTTCCATGTTCCCATCTGATGTTCTCCTTGCTCAAAATCCTCGTTCCTTCAGATCCGCGGCCACTTTAACGTAAAATTCCTTCACGTCAAACCCCTCATAATCTTCCCTTGTCAGATCGATCATGTCCCCGTGGGAGATGCCCCGCAGACGCTTATTTGTCACCACGCCCTGAAACGCTCCCCACCTGGCCGAGTCCACGGTCACCAGCCCGTCATTTGGCCCGTCCAGCTTTTTTAACACCCAGTAGGGGACGCACAGAAGCTTGCTGGAAAATCCGGACCTCATGAGACTGGCAAAGCTCTGGTAGTAAACGCCCTCTTTATCCCCGTACAGCCGGTTAAACTCCGCCGCGTACGCCTGTGACAGCTGCCGGCTGGCCCGGTAAGCGTCAGGGTTCACATCTCCCAGCCGCCCGAAATAAAGGTCGATCAGACGGCACACCCACCGGTACACTCTGTCCGGCAGACGCTCTAAAAAATCCACCAGGGCAGACCCTCTGTGGGGCGTGTTGATGGTGGTCAGGGACGCCACCCTCTCCTCCATGTGAAGGCCGCTTATAAGATATCTGGAATCCAGCCCGCCTTTGGAGTGGGCGATGATATTCACCTTCTTACAACCGGTCTCCTTCAAAATCTCACAGATCTTGTCCCGCAAAATACGGGCGTTGTCCTCCACAGTCCCCCAGGCTTCCTGGTGGCCGTAGTACACTCTGGCTCCATTGCGTGTTAGCTCCCTGGGAATCCTGCCCCAGTAATTAAAATAGTGGAAATCCCGAAATCCAACTCCGTGGACCAAAAGGATGGGATAGCGGGTGGCGCAGACGCTTTGTTCCTTTCTCACATCATCCAGGCCGATCTTGTACAGGGTGTGGTCGATCTCCTGCCGCGCAAGACCTCTCACATAGAAAGCCAGCCCCACATTCACCAGGGGGATCCACATAAAGGTCCACACCAGAACCCTCTTGGCGATCCGAAGCCGCCTGGACATAAGACAGAGCCACACCATCAGTCCCTGAAACGCCGCGTACAGAACGCCAAACAGGATCAAACAAAGAATGACGGAAATCCCAAACCCATGTTTCGCCCACTGATACCACACCGCGCCAAAGCTTGCGGCCATAAGCCATATGGAGAGGGTCAAAAGCATGGTCAAAAACCGCAGAAGATGCACATGCATCCGCTCCGCGGCTGTCAGAAATTTATCATAGGTAGATCTCAACTAAAAACGCCTCTTTTCTACACATCCACAGTTTCAATCGCTTTTCTGTATTCTACCATATGAACCTATGTTTTGTCTACACTAGAATCGAACGTTTGTTTTCTTTTTGGTAAAAGACTCACAGCAAATATTTTCCATCAGTTTTTTGATCTGCCCCCTGTGGCAGAGATTTGAATATTGTCGCTCATATTAGAATCGCCTTTCGTGATGGGCCGGATGCTTGCTGCCATTACGCTTTCGCGCAGCCAGCGCGGTAAACGCGCAGACCTGTTTGAACTGTTATAAACTATTTCCCTGTATTACCTGAATTGATTTCGCGAAAAAAAAGCGGCCTTGACGCCGCTCTTTTTTCCGTCAAAACCGCCTTTACCCCAACAACCCCAAAATCTCCGACTGGCTCAGACTTCCCAGGGACACCGTCCCCTCTGTCACCACCTGCTCTGCCAGACTCTCCTTGGCCTTTTGCAGCTTTACAATATTCTCCTCAATGGTATCCCTGGTGATCAGCTTAAACACCACCACCTGTTTTTCCTGGCCGATGCGGTGAGCCCGGTCCGTAGCCTGGTTTTGCGCCGCCACGTTCCACCAGGGGTCATAGTGGATCACCATGTCCGCAGCCGTCAGGTTCAGCCCTGTGCCGCCGGCTTTCAGGGAGATGAGAAACACATATCTGTCGTCCTTTCCGAACCGGTTGGCCATGTCCATCCGCTCCTCCTTGGGCGTCTCCCCGGTCAGCATGTAAAAGGCCACGCCCTCTCTTGTCATCCGCTCCCCGATGAGCTGCAGCATGGAGGTAAACTGGGAAAACAGAAGGATCCTGTGGCCTGCCGAGATGCCGGAGATCACAAGCTCCATGCAGGTCTCCAGCTTGGCGGACCCGCCGCGGTAATCCTCATAGATCAGCCTGGGATCGCAGCAGACCTGGCGGAGCCTTGTAAGGCCGGCCAGGATCTGGATCTTGTTCTGCTGCTCAAGCTGCTTTTTAAGGTGCCAGGCGTTTGCCATGTAAAGCTGTTTCTGTTCCTCCTCCATGCGGGAATACACCACAGACTCCAGTTTTCCCGGAAGCTCGCCTAAAACATCCCGCTTCAGCCGACGCAGCATAAAAGGGCCAGTCATCCGCAAAAGCCGCTCCAGGGCCGCCTGGTCCCCCTCCTTCACAATGGGAACCTCATACTCTTTCTTAAATCGCTGATAAGAGTACAGAAATCCAGGCATCAGGTAATCAAAAATACTCCACAGCTCCCCCAGCCGGTTCTCCACCGGAGTCCCGGTCAGGGCATATCTTGTCACGGCCCGGACCGATTTCACGGCCCTGGCATTTTGAGTCCCCGGATTCTTGATATACTGGGCCTCGTCAATAACCTGGAAACGGAAGCTAAGTTTTTCATACAGAGGCAGATCCCGGCGAAGCAGGTCGTAGGAAGTGATCACCACATCGTACTCCCCGGCACGCCCAAGAAGCTCCTCCCTCTCCCTGGAAGGCCCTGCCACCACCACAGTCTTTAGAGACGGCGCAAACCGCTCGATCTCGCTCTCCCAGTTGTAAACCAGGGACGCCGGGCAGATGATCAGGGAAGTCTCATTGGATTTCGGTTCCTGTTTCCCGGATATATCCCCGGCCTTATCCGGCTGGACCGCCCCTTTTGCGTTTTTGGCCGATCGAGCCGTCCCCGGCACGGTTTCCGCCGATTGAGCCGCCCCCACCGCCGGTTCCACCGTTTCCATCAAGCCCGCCGCGCTTTTGCCCCTCTCCGCTATGTCCAGCAGAACGCTGATCACCTGAATGGTCTTCCCCAGCCCCATCTCATCCGCCAGGATCCCTCCAAACCCCCAGGCGTCCAAAGTCTTCAGCCACTGAAATCCCGCTTTCTGGTACTCCCTCAAAACAAAGCCTATCCCCTCCGGCACGGCATAGAGCCCATCCCCGGACCGCCTCATGCCCCGTATGAGAGCCTTGTACGTGTAGTCCTTTGTAAAGACCATATCCCGCCGTCTGTTGCACATCTCATCCAGGTACAGAGCCCGGTATCTGGGAATCCTCACCTTTGCCTGTAAAAGCTCCTTTTTGGACAAGGCCAGACCGTCCACCACCCGGGCCACCGCCAAAAGCCCGTTGTCCTCCAGCTGCAAAAATTCCCCGGTCTTTAGCCGGTAATAGGGCTTTCTTAAGCGGTATGCCTCCAGGATCTTCACCAGATCCCTGCCGCTTAAATCCCCCGCGTCAATGGTCAGGTCAAGCCACTGGCCCGCCGCCTGCACGCCCACAGACACTTTCGGCGGCTGAAAAAGGGTAAAGGTCCGCTCTCCGCCTGGAAAGTACACCTCCCCCAACTCCTGCAGCCTGGGGATTCCCTGAGACAGAAGCAAAAACAGGGCGTCCTCGTCATCCTGGATCATCAGATCATGGGTTATGGGATCCCGGTATTTAAAATATTTGGTAAGCGCCTGGCTGATCCGGTACTCCCCCGGCACGTCCCGGCACACGGTCTTTGGGGCCTTGTCCTCCTCCAGGGGATGAAAAGAGAGATCCCCGTAGCTCAAAGTGGGATGACATACCACGGTTCCCGGCGCCGGATTCATAAGCTCAAACCGGGCTGTAAGCTTCACAGGGCTAAAACGTCCAAGATCCATATCCCCGGCATCCAAAAGACGGCGTCTGTCCAGCTTTCTCAAAACCCGGTCATAAAACAGGGGAGCGTCCTTCCCGCTGACCGTCACCTGGTAAGGCGCCTGGTATCCCTGGGTCATCTGGGTGAAAAACACGGCTCCGTCCCTGGAAAATCCCTCGTCGCACACATAGAGATATTCGCCCTTCACCACATACAGAGCCCGTTCCCCGGAAAAGCTGAAGACATCCTTGTCCACGGAAACCTTCATGCCGCCGCCCTCTTCCGCCACTGTCACGATTCCCTCCGGATTCCCACAGGCCACCAAAAGCCGCCTCGTCTCCCCTGTAGGCGTCTGGACCTCCACCTGACGGTCTGTCAGCAGTTCAAAAAACCGGTCCCTGCAGCTGCGGCTGATGTTCAGCTCCCGAAACGGCGCCATTGGGGCGTAAATGCTTTTGTGAAACTGCTGATAATGCTCCCTGCAGGTACCCACCATCTCAAGGACCAGCCCTAAAAGCTCTCTGGAATCCGGCTCAAAGGCATCCATGGTGTGGACAAAGGCCAGGTTCTTTCCGTACTCCACAAACTCTCCCTGTTCCACGGCCCTGGCAAATGCCCCCAGATCCTTTATGACATACTGCCGCTCCCTGGCCAGACGAAACTCCGCCTTCACCTCCTGCCGCCCCATAAGGATCCTGGGAAGAAACGTTACGCCGCCCTCCCGCTCCTCCCCCAGCACATGGGCCAGATCAAGGTTGGTATACTCCCGTATCATGGCTCTCACCTGGGAAGATGTGGTCACAGCCTTGTCCTGGCTTTTTTGAGCTCGGGCCAGATAGTGATCGAGAAGCGCCTTCTCGTGAGGACACAGCCCCTTGTAAGAATTTCCCTTGACACAGGAACAAGAGCAGCTGTTGACAAAGCTGCCCTTGACCTCAAGCTTCACCTTATAGATCATACCGCCGTCCCGGACCTGGCCGGTGACTCCCACCTCGCCTTTCCAGAACGCCTTTGTCTCCATCGCGGAAACTTCCATCCATTTTCCCCCTTGACAATACTGGCTGCCGTGTCATCGGCGTCAGATCATTACATCCGCTCAGGAGCCTCAAACCCCAGAAGGTCAATGCAGGTCTCCAGAACGCCTTTGGTCAGGCCGATCAGCCCGATATAGCTTGCCTGGCGCTCCCCATCCTCCTCCTTTAAGATCATGGTGCTGTTATAAAATTTGTTAAACGCGTCCGACAATTCATAGATAAACTGGCAGATCTTGTGAGGCGCCGTCTCCCCAAAGCTGCCTGGAATGACCTCATGGTACTTTGTGATCTGCAGCATCAGGTTTTTCTCCGCCTCCGAGGCAGCGCCCAGGATCTTTCCCTTAATCCCGGCCTGGCCCCCCGTCTCTCTGTATTTTGCCAGAATGGACTTGATGCGCACAATGGTGTAGAGAATATAGGGTCCGGTATTTCCCTCAAAGGAGATGAACCGGTCCATGTCAAACACATAATCCTTGGACGCCTGGTTGGACAGATCCCCGTATTTTAACGCCGCCAGCCCGATGATCCCCGCCGTAGCTCTGGCCTCGTCGTCGGAAACCGTACGGTTCTCCATGATCCGCTCATACACCGCGTCATTGATGTCTGCCACCAGGTTCTCCAGCCGCATGACGCCGCCCTCTCTGGTCTTAAAAGGCTTTCCGTCCTTGCCGTTCATGGTGCCGAACATGAGATGGACCATAGGCGTGCTTTCCTTTACATAGCCCGCCATCTTGGCCACCCGAAACACCTGGATAAAGTGCAGCTCCTGCCGCTTGTCCGTGATGTAAATGTATTTGGAAGGGCTGTACTTCTTCTCCCGGTCCAGAATGGTTCCCAGATCCGAGGTGGCGTACAGCGCCGCCCCGTCGGATTTGCGGATGATGCAGGGGGGAAGCTCCTTGGAATCTCCTTCCCGGGCAATATCCACCACCAGAGCCCCTTTGCTCTCGTAGGCCAGCCCCTTGTTCTCCAGGTCCTCAATCAGCCCCGGGATGTACTCCTGGGCGTCGCTCTCCCCCTTCCAAAGGTCAAAAGTCACTCCCAGACTGCCGTAATTCTTCTTAAGATCAGCCAGGGACACATCCATGATGTGACGCCAGATGGCCCGGTACGCCCTGTGGCCGTTTTGCAGCTGGAAGGTGGCCTCCTGGGCCCTGGCCTTAAAGCTGTCGTCCTCTTTGGATTTGGCGCTGGCTGTCGGGTAGATGTCCTCCAGCTCCCAGATGGTAAAGGGCGGCTCTTTCGGATATTTTCCCTGGAAGGTCTCGTCAAAATAGGGAAGGTCCGGCTTCCGATCCCGCAGCTCCTCGATGATCAGTCCCATCTGCAGCCCCCAGTCCCCCAAATGCACGTCCCCGATCATGTGATAGCCCAGGAAACGCCCCAGACGTTTCACGCTCTCCCCGATAATGGCGGACCGAAGATGGCCCACATGGAGAGGCTTGGCCACATTGGCTCCGCCGTAGTCCACGATGATGGTCTCGCCCTTTCCGATCTCCTCCATACCGTACTTTGGTTCCCTGTCCATGGCGTTTAAAAACTCCGCCACATAACTTTCGCTAAGGCGGATGTTGATAAAACCGGGCATCACCGCCGTTATCTGGGAGAACATATCCCTGTGGGGACCGTTCATCACCCGCTCTGCCACATCATTTGCAATGTCAATGGGTTTCTTTTTATAGGTCTTCGCCGCCGCCATGGCGCCGTTGCACTGGTACTCGCACAGATCCGGCCGGTTGGACAGCGTGATCCGGGCAAAACACTCGTCGTACCCGCTGTCCGTAAACGCCGGTTTTATGGCATCTGCAATGCAGTCAAGAATCTTTTTCATCGATCATCTTCTCCTCATCGTTCATCTGCTTTTTCGCTTCAATTATACTAGAGATCAGGGATGAAATCAATCATAAATTGCGGGCCTTTGCCCCTGCGTCCTGTCCTCTTTCAATTTTTCCCACCAATCGTCACCTAATTGAACTTTCTCGAAGGATCTTTCCCAGTCAGCGTACTCATGTTGCAAAAATTTTGCCTTTTCCCTCATATCCTTAACCGGTTTAAAGCCTTCAGGGATATAGTCTTTAAAAGATACGACCGGAAACTGTTCCGCAATTAATACTGCTTTATCCAACATTGATATTCCGTAATTATCTGATAAATACCAGGATACCAACTTTAGTTGCTCTTTATTTTTGCTATTTACAGTTTCAAAGTTTACGTAAACATCAGAGCAATTACAATTGCTACCCAATCATACTTAAACTTAAAATCAACACCAATACTATACAACGCTTTTATTACATAATATTCGGTACACGGTATCGGGATTATATTAATATTTCTATCCGCATATGCGTCATAAGTTCCTAATATACGGTTGTAGTCACCAACAATCTTCTTATTATCCGGCACAACATCCAGATAGACGTTATAGTCGCTAGAATTTTTATCATTTAGGAGTCTCAGGATATTACTATTGCTATCGCAAAACTCTATATCGAGTAAACTTGAAATTAATTTACTTACAGACATATTGGCTTTATCTTCAGAGTAAAAAACCATTCTTCACCTCAATCATATTAGTTGACTTTCTCGTTATTATCACACCTCTTGGTTTGACGTCTAAATCTCTAAAAAGTCTTAGATCTTTATAATCTAATAATGAGCAAATGTCTGATCTGCTTGTTAGAATGCTAATTAATTTATCAGAACCGAACATATCAAATCTGTCAAAGAAATAAATAGATGATTCACCGGCATGCCATGGATTATCTATAAAATCATTATAATTTTGTTCTGTACGAAAGACATACATGGATGGAAAATCACGGAATCTTGAAACATAATATGGCAAATAAGTTTTGCCAGATGCAGACTTGTTATTATAAACACTTAATGCCCGTGCTATTTCAAAATCAATAAAATTATTTTTAAATCGGATAATATCATTCATCGCAATATCTCCTATAAGAATGATAATGAAAATCATCCCAATCATCTATGATTACGTCACATTCGTCAACTCCATCTAAGTTATAGATCACGTCAGGATAAGCATTACCCGTTTTTAGATTCTTCAGATCCGTCAAAGCATTTCTGCCACATTCCAATGTATCAAAACAGCAATCTTGATTATAGAATACATTCAATACAGTCATGCCGCCAGCACTCAGATCTAACCATGAAACCCCTATTCCAAATTTATCTATAAACTGTTCTGCATTAAAATACGCGGCGTCATCCGTATTCTTAAGTAAACCATTCACTCGCTCATCCAACTTATTATACGTCACATCCTGAAAGAACTTCACATTATCTCTCACGTAAGTTATACCTTTTGGTATCTCTTCTCTATCACTATATAAATGTAACACTTCATACACCTCCTGCACAAGATACATTTAGTGATAAGCTTTTAGATTTTCTTCTATTTTATCACACCCCATTCCCCTCTTCAAGAAAAAAACGCCTTCCTGCTGCCATGCTAAAGACTCACCTGGACTGGAAGCTGTTTTTAGATGATAAGTCGGCGCCAAAACTGTTTGGGTGCTGATATCAAAAGCCACAGGGCCGTTATACACATCGCCCTGTGGCTTTCCCATATCAAGATCCCCGGTGATTACCAGGTCTTCTCCAGCGTCATCTTAAAGTCTACCGCGTAAGGGTTATCCTGCGCCCCTTTCAGCTCCTCATAGACGGCTCTCCGCTCGTCGCTGGTCTCCTCGCCCCAGTATTCATAGCCGACCATGTAGCTGTCGATCAGCTCATCCCAGGAACCAAACTCCTCCTGAACCTTCTGGGCGATCTCCAGAGATTTGTCCAAAGCCTCCACATCCGTGTAGTACCCAGCGGTATAATAGTATCCCAGCAGATTCAGAGCCCGGCAGTAATCCCAGCCGTCGATGGCTTTCTCGCCCATGGTCTCATAGGCGCCGTAGCATCTGGCGTAGATCTCCGCGGTGGCCTCGTCCATCTCGTATACGCCCAGGATAGCAGCCGCCCGCTCCTCCGGGGCTTTGTCTCCCACTCCTTCGCTCTGCAGATCCTTCATCTCCTCCACAAAGCCGGTTCTGTGGCCCTCGGTCAGGATCCAGTCCAGAGTCTCGTCCGCGCTGGCGCGGTCGGAAACATCCCACCAGCTCTTTAACATCTCCTGCACAACCGCCTTGCTGTCGTCATTTACCGCCAGACCGCCGAACAGGTTGTAGTTCCACCCGTTTAACTTGGTCAGCACCGCGTAGGAAGCGTTAAACCACTTAACCGTGTCGGAAACCTGGATGGTGGAGTTGTCCTCAACCTCAGGAGGAGTCTCTTTAAAGGTGCCGTAGGAAGCGACGGCAGAAGCGATAATGTCGTCGGTCATCTTGTCCTCCGTCACATACATCAGGGAATAGTAGGCGTAATCCGTCTCGCCGTACACCAGATAGGTCTCCGCCTTCTCGCCGTCCGCGTTGACTGTGCAGGTACTTGCCTTAATGCCTGTCATGCCCGGAATGGTGGGCGCCTGAGCGTCCGCCTCATCCGCGATACCGTAGCTCTCCACCACCATGGCGGTCATGGAATCCATGCTGTCAATGGGAAGAATAGAACCCACTTTGGGGAACTGCATCACGATCACAGCCTCTTTCCCGTTCTTGCTCTGGGCGCCCAGCCAGAAATCCACCCCAAGGTCCTCTGTAGACCAGTCCTTGTTCAGCATAATGGACATGGAACCGTCCTTCATGGTAAATTCCGTCATGTCCTTTGTCAAGTCCGCTTTGGTCTCCTCAGCCTTTGTGGTCTCCTGGGCAGCTTTTGTGGTCCCGGCGTCCGCGCCGTCCGACCCGCTGTCCTTTCCGCCGCCGCACCCCTGCAGAGCGGAAGCTGCCAGCATTGCTGTCATGCCGGTTACAGCCAGCATCCTCCTGATCTTTTTGTCATTCATACTCGTCTCTCTCCTTTTCTTATTTATATTCCCGGCCTTTTGTGTCTTTGAGACGATCCAAAAGACTGCCGTTGGAATCATCTTTCGTCCCTGCCCAAAGAAAAAACGCCCTGAAAGCCGATTCGGCACTCTCAGGACGTTTAAAAACATGATGTCTATACTCTGGACAGATACTCTCCTGTGCGGGTGTCAATCTTGATCTTGTCTCCCTGATCCACAAACAGCGGAACATACACCGTAGCCCCGGTCTCCACAACCGCCGGTTTCGTCGCGCCTGTGGCCGTGTCCCCCTTAAAGCCCGGCTCTGTGTCCGTGATCTCTAACTCCACAAACAGAGGCGGCTCCACGGAAAATACCTTTCCGTTGTAAGAGCAGACCTTGCAGGTCTCGTTTTCCTTCACAAACTTTAAGGCGTCGCCAATGGTTTCCTTGCTCAGGGCCACCTGCTCATAGGTGTTGGAATCCATAAAATTGTACAGATCGCCGTCCGCGTAGAGATACTGCATGTCCACCCGGTCGATCCTGGCCGCCGGAAACTTCTCCGTAGGGCGGAACGTCTTCTCCACCACGCCGCCGCTGATAACATTCTTGATCTTTGTCCTGACAAACGCGGCGCCCTTTCCCGGTTTTACATGCTGAAACTCCAGGATCTGGTACACATTCCCCTCAATCTCCAAAGTGACGCCGTTTCTAAAATCGCCCGCTGATATCATAAATGATATTCCTCCTTGTAAATTCGCCTTGATCAATCGCTTCTATTCTATACTATATGTCCGCTAATTTCAACCACTTTTTCAGTTCTGTTACAATGGCCTCCGGTGTTTTTTCATCCACGTCCACCACAAGGTCCGCCCCGTCCTCATAGAGAGGCCCCCGGACCTTTAAAAGGGAATCCACCCGCCCCTTCACGTCGGTGCCCGAAAGCAGAGGCCGGGATGTGTCGCCGGCAAGGCGCTGCAGCACCGTATCCCTACACACCCGAAGGTATGCCACCCTGCCGATGGATTTTAGCAGCTTCCGGTTTTCCTCCCTCATGGGGAGTCCGCCTCCCACGGACAGGACCCAGTCCTCTTGTTGAGTCCACGGTTTCTTTAAGATGGCTGTCTCCAGACCGCGAAAAGCCTCCTCGCCCCGGATCTCAAAGATCTGGCTGACGCTCATGCCCGCTTCCTCTTCGATCAGCCGGTCCGTGTCAAAGAAGGCGCAGCCCAGCCTCCGGGCCAGAAGCTCTCCCACCGTGGTCTTGCCCGCTCCCATAAATCCGGTTAAGATCACATGTTTCATCTTTTGCTGCTCCGTTCCTCTAGTGTATTTCTCATCAGGTCTCTGGCTTCTCTGATCACATCCCCAGGAACCTTCCGGTCCGGATTCCACAGCTCAAAGGCGTCAACTCCCTGGTAGATCAGCATGTCCAGGCCGTTTACCGCTCTGCCCCCTGCCTCCTCTACAAATTCCATGAATCTGGTTCTGGCAGGAGTGTAGACCGCGTCCATGGCCCGGGAAATACAGGCATAAAATCCCTTGTCCTCAATGACCGCCCTGTCTGCCTGTGGGGCCATGCCCACGCTGGTGGTCTGAAGGGCCTGCCACTGTCTGTCCGGAAGCTTTCTGTAATCCTCCAGAGCCAAAGGTGTCATAAATTCCCGCTGAAACTTATGGTTCATCACTTGGGCCAGCTCCTTTGCCCGGTCCTCGCCCCGGTTGAGGATTGTCACCGAGGCGGCTTTCTGGCTTCCCAGAACAAAAGCCGCCGCCTTGGCCGCGCCTCCGGCTCCGAAAAGCAGCCAATCCTTTCCCTCAATCTCCAAATCCGCCTCCCTCATGGCCCTGAGAAGGCCGGTGGCGTCCGTGTTGTACCCCTTGTAGCCCCCTTCTGTCCGCACCAGAGTGTTGACCGCGCCGATGAACCGGGCGCCTTCGTCCAGCTCCTTTAACCAGGGGATCACGCTCTGCTTGTGGGGAATCGTCACATTCATCCCCGCGATATTTAAGGCGTAAGCGCCTTTTAAGGCCGCTTCCACGTCGCCTGCTTCCACCCGAAAAGGCCCGTAGACAAGATCCATGTCCATCTTACGGGCAAAAAAATTATGCATCAGCGGGGACAGGGAGTGTTCCACCGGACACCCAATGATCCCGCATACCTTTGCTTTACCGCTTATCATGTTCTGTTTCCTTCTTTATGATTATTCTTCGTAACCGTTTAAAGGCTTTCCCCGCCCCGCTTCTTCCTGTAAAAATACAGCACCGCCTTCTCAGGCCACCGCTTTAACACGATCTGGATCTCCTCCCTTGGGTCTATGGGCATTGTCAGGTAGCTGACAATGCCGGCCCGGTTAGCTCCCCAGATGTCCGTGAACAGCTGATCCCCCACAAAGACGGTGGTGTCCTGGCTTGTCCCCATAAGCTCCATGGCCCGGACATAGCCTTTGACAAAGGGCTTGTTTCCTTTATAAATGTATTTTGTCCCCACCTCCGCGGCAAACCCGGCTACCCGGGGCTCTCTGTTGTTGGACAGAAGACAGGTCTCCATACCCATGGTGTGGAATTCCTGAAAGAGCCTTTTGGCCCTGTTATCCGCCGGGGCGTCGTGAGGAACCAGGGTGTTATCCACATCGAAAATAACACCCCGGACTCCGCTGTCATACAGCTTCCTGTAGTCAATGGCGTAAGCAGAGCTTACATAGTAGTCAGGATAAAACGGCTCAAACATGGGATCCACCTACTTTTTTAATAATTTGCCCAGCTCTTCCATAAAAGTATTCACGTCCTTAAACTCCCGATACACGGACGCGAACCGGACATAGGCCACCTCGTCCAGCTCCTTTAACCGTTCCATCACCAGCTCTCCGATCATGTTGGTGGACACTTCCCGCTCTTCCATGTTAAAGATCTGATTCTCGATCTCATCGATCATGGAATCAATCTGCTGGGTGGACACGGGCCTCTTGTGGCAGGAGCGTATGACGCCGGACTCGATCTTAGAGCGGTCGTATGTCTCCCTGGAATTATCCTTTTTGATCACCATCAGGGGCATGGTCTCCAGCTTCTCATAGGTAGTAAAACGTCTGCCGCACTTCTCGCACTGACGCCGCCTGCGGATGGAACAGTTGTCATCCACAGGCCTTGAATCGATCACTTTTGTCTCGTCTTCATTGCAGTAAGGACACTTCATCCCCATACCTCCTCTCCCAGTCTTTTCCATTTTACCCTACTATCTGAAAACTTGCAAGAAAATATTTGTATTATAGTGAGGGATAGTGAGGGAGGGGCGGGGATTGTCGTGGGGACAGGAAGGGAGGGCAGGCTGTGTGCCGCCCCTCTCACACCTTACAGGCCTCTTCCACATCCTTTTTCTTCACATCCACCAGAATAATATCATCTCCCACCTGGCAGATATCCTTAAAGGGGATCACAAATTCCTTCTCCCGGCCGAGAAACCCACAGAAGCATCCCGGTCCCGGAACGATGATGGCCACCATGCACCCGTTTTTCATGTCAAAATCCACATCGCCCACAAACCCAAGGCGTTTGCAGTCCTCCGCGTTGATAACTTCTTTCTGTTTTAATTCTGAGATCCGCACCTGGGACCCTCCCGGTCTTTTGGTGTATATCTATGATGGGAATCCCCCGTCCTATGCCTTTGCTCTCCTCAGATCCAGATAAAAGCAGCAGAACGAGCAGCAGATGTATGGCCACAGCCACAGAGAGCCAATGCCCATGGTGAGATAGGACACAAAGGCCAGGCCCAGAAAGCTAAAGGCAAGCAGGGTTATGCGCCATCGGTTCCCGGTCATCAGCTGCCTGCTCTCCCTCAAGGCCTCTCCCATGGACAGCCCCGGGTTATCTGCCAGGACAAAATAAAACAGCCCGTAGGTCAGAATCAGATAGATAAAGCCCGCTGACCAGAGCAGGTTGTAGATCACTACAAACAGATTGGCATAGTATTCTGCGTCTATGAAAAAGGCTGTTGCCGTGAGAAAAACAGAGAGTATGGTGGTGACAAATTCAATGGCCACCAGCCGCAGACCGATCCCCCAGAATTTCCCTCCCGGGTATCGAAATCCCCACAACAGATCGCCGACACCGGCAGGCCTGCCCTGACAGATATTCAGATAAAACCGGCTGATACCGGGAAATAACATGGCATAAAACAGCGTGAGCAGCATACAGTCCAGATAGAAGCCCACCAACATAGCAACAGCGCCCACATCCTCCCCCATCACATTCATCATGGCTCCGCCCAAAAGAAGCGTGCCAAAAAAAAGCACCACCAACATGGCTAACATGGAACAGACAGCCACAAAAGTTATCCCAACCGCCGCCGGATATCTGCCCAAAAGGGCTCTTCTGGCCTGCAGCTTTAATTCTTTCCTGCTTTTGTGCATGACGCCACCCCCTATCGATCCGACAAATTCAGGATCACTATAAAGACAAAAACAGCAATAATCCCAATAATACCTGTAATAAGCCCGGCCAGGGCCTGGCCGCTCATCTTCTCTTCCACCCTGGAAAGGCAGGCAAAAAGGACAGCCAGTCCTCCAAACACAAGACCGGGAACAAAACAGCAGGCTGACACGATCCCTATAATCCCCATGACCAGAGAGGCCAAAGCCATATTATTTTTTGTGCCGGGCCTTCCATCCATTCCCATCCCCCAGTTATTTCTCTCATCCATTCGATTCTTCCCTCCCCACATGGGTCTTTTATGATACGACAAATAGGAATCTCCACAAAATCGAAGATTCCTATTATACGCTCAGATTTCTGACAGCGTTTCCCACGGCTTAATCCAGCGGCACCACAGCCCCTTCATAGGTGGTCTCCATAAACTGCTTCACCTCATCGCTCTTGAGAGCTTCCACCAGGGCCTTGATGGCCTCGTCATTTTCCTTGCCCTCCTGCACCGCGATCACATTGCCGTAGGTGGTAGCCGCGATGGACTGGGAATCCTCCACTGCCAGGGCGTCGGACATCTTAAATCCCGCGTCAATGGCATAATTGCCGTTGATAACAGCCACGTCCACATCGTCAATGGACCTGGGGATCTGAGCTGCCTCCACCTCGTACAGCTTGATATTCTTTGGATTCTCCACAATATCGTTCTTGGTAGCTGTCAGGCCTGCGCCCTCTTTCAGCTTGATCAGCCCCTGGGCCTCCAGAAGAAGAAGCGCTCTGGCCTCGTTGCTGGTGTCGTTTGGCACTGCCACTGTGGCTCCGTCTGCCAGCTCCTCCAGAGATTTCGTCTTGCCGGCGTAGATGCCAAAGGGCTCATAGTGGATGGATGCCGCGGACACCAGCTTTGTGCCGTTCTCCTCATTAAAAGACTCCAGATAGGGAAGGTGCTGGAAATAGTTGGCATCCAGATCACCGGACTCTAAAGCCAGATTTGGCTGGATGTAATCCACGTACTCCTTGATATCCAGCTCATACCCCTTCTGGGCCAGAACCTCCCCTGCGGCTCTTAAGATCTCCGCGTGGGGAGCCGGGCTGGCGCCGATGACGATCTTTTTCAGATCACCGGAGGCGGCAGGGCTTTCCTCCTTGCTTTCCTCACTCTGCTGCGCGCCGGCCTCTGTCTCCGTCTTGCTCTGAGCAGCCGTAGTCTCGTTTCCGCTGTTTGAGGAACATCCGGCCAGGGTCCCCGCCAACAGCGCTGTTACAGCTAAAAGACAAATCGTTTTTCTCATAATCGTGTTCTCCTCTTTTTTAAATTTATCATAAAGACCTGCAGGCCTCTATAATCACCTTCTATCCGTCACCGGATCCTCTTGTCCCCTTTTCTGGACATCCGCATCCCCACCTCCTGGATGATCTGCACCATCACCACAAGGAGCACCACAGACACCCACATCAGGCCTGCCTCATACCGATAATACCCGTAATTGATGGCTATGGCCCCAACGCCGCCGCCGCCTACAAAGCCGGCCATGGCCGAATAGCTTAAGATGGTGGTCACTGCCAGGGCGCCGCCTACCAAAAGGGAGGGCCGGCACTCCGGAAGAAGCACCTTCCATATGATCTGCCAGTCCGAAGCGCCCATGGACTTTGCCGCCTCAATGACCCCTCCGTCGATCTCCCGCAGGGAGGACTCCACCACCCTGGCCACGTAAGGCCCTGCGGCGATGGTCAGGGGGATCACCATGGCCGGGGATCCGATCCTGGTGCCGATGACTATCTTTGAAAGGGGCAGTACAATAAACAGAAGGATCAAAAACGGCACGGACCTTAAAAGATTGATCACGGTTCCCAGGACCTTTTGGACCATGGGCATAGGGTGGATGCCGTCAGTGTCTGTACACACCAGCACAATGCCAAGGGGAAGCCCTATGACATAGGCAAAAAACGAAGAGAGAAATACCATGTAAAACGTCTCCCAGATGCCTGTTTTCAGCATCTGTATCGTGGCTGCGTCAAAAGTCATGTTCTGTTACCTCCTCATAAGGGATCTTCACTGTCTCCAGGTATCGGAGCGCTCTGTCAGCCTCCGTCTTGTCAGCGGGAAGCTGGACGATCATCTGCCCCATGGCGGTTCCCCCCACGTCCCTGGTCTGGGCGTACATGATGTTCACCGGCGTCTTGCAGGCCAGCACCATGTTGGAGATCACCGGCTCCGTGGACTCCCGGCCGTCAAAGATGATGCGGATCTGCCTGGAATCCCCAAACTTCACCTGTCTGGCAGCGTCTCCCAGGATCAGCTGCCGTCCGATCTTTGACTTTGGCTCGGAGAAGATCTCCGAAACCTTTCCTACCTCCGCAATGCGGCTCTTGTCGATAATGGCAACCCGGTCGCAGATGGCCTCGATGACTGCCATCTCATGGGTGATGACAATCACGGTCACGCCCATGGTCTTGTTGATCTCCTTAAGGAGGCCAAGAATGGATTTGGTGGTGTTAGGGTCCAGGGCGCTGGTGGCCTCGTCGCAGAGGATCACCTTGGGGTTGGTGGCAAGGGCTCTGGCAATGGCCACCCTCTGCTTCTGCCCTCCTGACAGCTGGGCCGGATAGGCTCCCGCCTTGTCCTCAAGCCCCACGGTCTTTAGAAGCTCCATGGCCCTCTTTCTCCCCGCGTCCCTGGGCGTATCCCCAAGCTCCAGGGGAAAACACACATTTCTCAGCACATTTCTCTGGGCTAAAAGGTTAAACTGCTGAAAGATCATACCCATGGACTGCCTGGTCTTGCGAAGCCGGGCCGGGCTCATGTTCCCTAAGCTCTCCCCTTCGAACAGTACCTCCCCCTCCGTGGGCACCTCCAAAAAATTCATGCATCTTACCAGAGTGCTCTTCCCTGCACCGCTTAAGCCAATGATGCCAAACACTTCGCCCGGATGGATCTCCAGGTTAATGTCCTCCAGGGCCCGGACTTTGCCCCCCGTTGTCTGAAACTCTTTTCCCAGACCTTTGATCTGGATAATCGGCTGTTCCATAATACCCTCCATTCCTGTCAAACCCTGCAAAAACAAAAAGCCGTAAGTCCCATAGACCTACGGCTGACACTTCATCACACGGAGAAAAACATCCGGGCAAATCCTTCCCGCCCTGTTCGCTCTTCTTCCGTAAGCACTGTCGTCCCTACAAGACTTTCAAACTCCACTAGATTGTACGCGCGTGAACAGACGGCACATGACCATCATGCCGCTTGCCATACACATATTCATCATCATGGACTTTGAATCGTACATTGCAGTTCCTCCAACATTTTTCTAACATTTTTCTATGTGTGGTATTCTACTCCCTTAAAGCGGTCTTGTCAAGTTCTTTTTGGGAAACCATTAAGGCTTGTCTTCATTTCTATGCTTGCCCATGCATTATCCCATCCGCCCTGCGGATAAGAAACTTAACTCATGAACACAGATCCACGATTACCTGGGCAAAGATTTTGGCGCTGACCACCAGCTCCTCAAGGATGGCGAACTCGTCCGCCCCATGCATGTGGTTGTCCGTGCCAGGCATGGCCGCTCCGAAGGCCACCCCGTTTTTCAGCTCATGGACATAGGTGCCGCCTCCGGTGTAGAGACACTCGCCCTCTCTCCCGGTGTAGTCCTCATAAGCCTTTAAAAGAGTCTGCACAAACACGCCGTTGCCGTCCACATGGTGGGGCGGCTTCATAGACTCGTTGAGAAGGGAAAGACCGATGGAATGAAACTTCTCCTTTACCACCAAAAGCACGTTCTCCTTTGTGGAACAGATGGGGCAACGGCTGTCAAAATGTCCTTCCAGCCGATCCTCGGTCACGGTGAGCATGCTGAAGGCCAGAGTCAGTCTTCCGGAGATCTCATCCTCCATGTCAATGCCAAGAGCCTCTCCGTGCAGATCCCCGTGAGGGATCAGCCCCAGAAGCCCTCTTAAACACCGAACCAGCTGACAGTCCCCGAGAGGCAGCCTGCTGATGTACACAAGCAGTCCTGTAAGGGCATTGTTGCCGCCTTCCGGGTGGGCCGCGTGGGCGTTGACTCCCTCAGCCGTGATCTTCACCAGACTCCCCTCGCGTACAAAGGTAAAGCGGATGCCCGTCTCGGCGCTTACGTCTGCGGCCACATCCTCTATCATCTGCAAAGACACGCCCTCCACCGCGGCATAGGCCTTTGCCGGAACCACGTTGATCTTGATCCCGGCGTCTAGGGACACCAGCCGGGCAGGTTCCCGGGACTTGTCAAAAGAACCGGTAAAATGGGCTGCCAGACCGCCCTTTTCCACATTGATCACCGGAAACTCCGCGTCCGGGGAGAAGGTCATGGGCGCTTCTTTCTCGATCTTGTAATAATGCTCAATATCCGAACTTCCGCACTCCTCGTCCGTGCCCACAATGAGCCGAACGTTTTTCTTCAGGGGAATGCCCAGCTCTTTCACCGCCCTCATGGCGTAGAGCGCCGCCACAGCAGGCCCCTTGTCGTCAGCGGTCCCTCTGCCGTAAAGGCGTCCATCCCTTTCCACAGGCTCAAAAGGCCCTGTCACCTGCCATCCTTCTCCTGCCGGGACCACATCCAGATGGGCCAGGATGTCCAGCTGCTTTTCCTTGTGGTTGAGATCTGCGGTTCCCACGTAGTTGTCATAATTGCGCACCGCGAAGCCATAGCCCTCCGCCATCTTAAGAGCAGCGTCCAGGGCCTTCTTTGGACCTTCCCCGTAGGGCATCCCCTCCACAGGCGCCGTCCTCTCGCTGTTGATCCGGCAGAGGGTAAAAATATCCTCCACCATCTCCCGGGTATGGCTGTCAAGATACGCTTCAATCTCTTTTCTATACATCACATCTCCTCAACTTTCCTTTTACTTTGCTGAAATTTATTGGCCGGCAAGGGTAAACTGATCCACCAGCTTCTTAAGGCCCTCCGCCTCCGCGGAAAGCTCCTGGCTGGCCGCGGCGCTCTTCTCCGCGGTGGCGCTGTTGTTCTGCACCACGTCCGAGATCTGACTGATCCCTTCCGTCACCTGGTTCACCGCGTTGGACTGCTCTGCGGACACCCCGGCGATCTTGTCAATGGAGCTGACCACGTCCTCCATGCTGCTTACAATGCCAAGAAGGGTGTCCGCCGTGTGGCTGGCGATCTCGGTTCCGGTCCGCACGGCCATGGCGGAATGCTCGATAAGCTGGGAAGTGTTCTTGGACGCGTCCGCGGACTTGCCTGCCAGGTTGCGCACCTCGTCCGCCACAACGGCAAAGCCCTTGCCCGCGCTGCCTGCTCTGGCAGCCTCCACAGCCGCGTTCAAAGCCAGAATATTGGTCTGGAAGGCAATGTCCTCTATGGTCTTGATGATCTTGCTGATCTCATCAGAACTGGCGCGTATCCGCTCCATCGCTTCCATAAGCTCCTGCATCTGTCTGTTGCAGTCAGCCACCTCCTCACCGGCCCGGTGAGTCTGTTCCCTGGCGTCCAAAGCGCCTCTGGCCGTGTCTCTGGCCTGGTCGGAGATCTCGTGTATCTGCGCTGCCAGCTCCTCCACGGAACTGGTCTGCTCCACTGCCCCCTGGCTTAGAGACTGGGCGCTTATGGAAACATGGTCGCTGGCTGAAGACACCTGGTCCGCCGAGCGGTTGATCTGGCGCATGGTATCGCTTAGCTTGTCTTTCATGTTGCGTATGGACAGAAGGATATTGCGGAAGCTTCCCACATAGGCCGCCTCGTGGCCTGTCTTCACGTTCAGGTTCTGACCGGCCATCTCGTCGAGAAGGTAGTCGATATCATTGATAATAGTCCTAAGGCCATCCACCAGCTCCTGGGTAGACTGGGCCAGCATGCCTGTCTCGTCGCTGCTCTTTACCTGGGGAACCGGGGAATCCAGATCCCCCTCCACCAAAAGCCGCATCCGGTCCGCGCAGGCTTTCATAGGCACGCTGATGTTCCCGGCCAGCCAGAAAGCTACCGCGCTGGAGACCAGCACAGAGGCCGCGATCACCGCGATATTGATGTAAATACCGCCGATGGTCCCTGACAGGTAGTCGGACTGGGGCGCTGTGATGGCCACGCTCCAGCCGTCGGTGCCGCCTACCGGAGCATAGGCCGCGAACATGGGATGGCCGCCGCTTTTGTACTGGCCAAAGCCCACCTCTCCCCGTCCCATGGCCTCATGGATCATGGCCAACTCTTTTAAAGCCGGATCGCTCTCCGCCTCCCGCCCGATGTTCTGAGTCATGACCGTGTCAAGGGTTATGTCCGCGATGGTGTCGCCGGATCGGTTTATCATGTAAGCCCGGCTGTTCTCGCTGACCTTGATGGAGGACACGATATCATTGAGAAAGGTCTCCGGAGGAACAAAATACACCACGCCGGAAACCGCGGAACCGTAGCTTCCGCCGGAATATAAGGGGGCGGCCACCATAATGGACAGCTCCCCTGTGATCTTGCTGATAAGGGGCTCGGACACGTAGACATTGCCCGCCATGGCCTGCTTTACATACTCCCTGTCAGAGTAATCCTTTCCGTCAAAGACGCTGATGCCAAAGGGATCGATAAGGTTGCCTCTCTGAAATCCGTGCATGGCCACCCGCTGGTCGATAATGGACTGTTTTTTGCCTACCGTGGTGGTCCCCGCGGCCAGCTGGGAGATGCATCCCGTGTTCATAGCCACGTTCTTGTAAGCTGACAACTCCTGCTCCACCCGCTCCGCCGCCAGCACCGCGCTCTGGGTCATCATCTGCTCCACAGTATCAATGGTGCTCTTGTAGTTCAGGGCAATGCTGGATATGCCCACAGCCGCCACAGCCGCCAAAACGGACAGGATCAGGCACCTGGTAATTTTTCCGCGAATGCTTTTCTTTTTCATCTTCATGGTTTATCTTTCCCTCATCTGGTATTCCACATCTTCATCGATCATCTCGATCATCTTGTCAGCGAAAAGGGGGTCGAACTGGCTTCCTTTGCCCTTCTCGATCTCCCCGCGGACCACGCTCTGGGGCAGCACGCTACGGTAGCTGCGGTTAGAGGTCATGGCGTCGTAAGCGTCCGCCACCCCGATGATGCGGGCCATCTCCGGGATGTCCTCCCCTTTGAGATGATCCGGGTATCCCCTGCCGTCGTACCGCTCATGATGCCATCTGGCGCCCAGGGCCAGCTCCGGAAGCTCGGAGATATTCTCCAGGATCTCCGCCCCGATGGCCGGATGGGTCTTGATGACCTCGTACTCGTCGTCCGTAAGTCTGCTGGTCTTGTTGATGATGCCGTCCGGAATACCGATCTTTCCGATGTCGTGGAGCAGGCCTAAGTAGTAGATATCCTGCTGCTCCTTCTCGCTCTTTCCCAGTTTTTCCGCGATCTTCAGGGCATACTCCGCCACTCTGGAGGAATGGCCCTTGGTGTACTTGTCCTTGGCGTCAATGGTGCCTGCCAGGGTCTCCATGATCTGGCTGGAAAGCCGCTCCACCTTCTGGCGCCGCTCCTCCGCGGTCCTGGTCTGCTTCTTAACCTCTGTCTGCAGATCCTTCTGCAGGCGGCTCAACTCCAGGATGCGGTTGACCCTGGAAATGGCGATGTCCGCGATAAAGGGCTTGGTAATAAAGTCCAGAGCGCCTTCCCGAAATCCCTTGATCTCCGTATCCCTGTCATTGTCCGCGGTCAGGAAGATCACAGGGATCTCCCGGAACCTTTCCTGGGCCCGCAGGGCAGCGATAACCTGAAAACCGTCCATGCCCGGCATGTGGAGATCCAAAAGGATCAGGTTGGGAATAACCCGCTCCACAAACTCCAGGGCCTCCCTGCCTGACTTGACGCACTCGATATGGAACTGGGATTCCAGCATCTTCTCCGCGATCCTCAGGTTCATGGCGTCGTCATCCACCACAAGGATGGTAGCCTTATCCTCCTGGACGGAGAGCGTCTCCTCCTTCTCCTGTCTGGTATCCCCAAGGGCCAGGCGGATATCCTCCAGAAGCTGGTGAAACCGCTCCATCATCACGTCGTGGTCCCTCTTGATATCGCCTATGCGGTTTTCCTTTGCCGCCATCTCCAGGGCTTTTGCCTGACCGGAAAGCTCCACCGCGCCGATGGACAGGGATGTGCTCTTTAGCGCGTGGACCAGGATCCGGTAATTCTCCCAGTCCTCCTCCTCGTAAGCCTTTCGGATGTCCTCAAAGGAGCTGTTGTCCAGATAGCACCGGATCATATCGCCGTAAAATTCTTCATTGTCCGCAAAATAGGACATGCCCACAGAAGTGTCCAAAAAGGAGAACTTCTGTAAAAACGGGGACTGCTCCTGAGGCGTCTCGCTCTCCGGCTTTTCCTCGGTCAGACCGCCCCGCTCCCACCGCTCCAGAATCAGGCGCTTTGGCAGGTGCCGTTTAATGGCCGACTCTAACTGCTGGGGAATCACCGGTTTTGTCAGGTAGTCGTCAAATCCGGCTTTTAAATATTCTTCCTTAGCGCCAGGCGCCACGTTGGCAGTCAGCACCACCACCGGAACTCCCTGGCACAGATTCCTCTCCTTGATCAGCTTTAACGCTTCCATCCCGTCCATCACCGGCATCATGTGATCCATGAGAACCATGTGATACTTCTGCTCTTCCAGCTTCTCCACGGCCTCCTCGCCGTTGATGGCTGTATCGATCTTGATCTTGGTCCCCCTGAGGATCCCCCGGACCAGATCCTGGTTCATGGTGCTGTCATCCACCACCAAAATCCTGGCGCTGGGGGCCACGATCTTCTGGTCAGCCTCCATCTGGGCCAGAAGGTTGTGGCTCTGCCTGCTCTTTCGCTTTCCCACAAAAGCAGGGTCCTCAATCCGCTGGACCACACAGAACGAAAACGTGCTTCCTTTCCCATATTCGCTCTCGATCTGCAGCTTGCTTCCCATTAACTCCAGCAAGTTCTCCACAATAAAAATGCCCATCTCCAGGTTCTCCGACGGACTGGAATCTTCCCTGACTCCCCGGGCGCTCTTTCCCAGCAGCCGATCAATGGTCTCAGCCTCCATGCCGATCCCCGTATCCCTTACCTGGACGGACAAAATGCCGTATTCTCCCTTGGCTCCGCTTCCCAGGGCCTGCCAGCGGATGTTAAGCTCCACATACCCTTCTGATGTATATTTTATCGCGTTGCTCAACAGGTTGTTAAAGATCTGTGTCAACCTGATGGCATCTCCCCACAATCCCCTTGGCAGCCGCTCGTCAATATCAAGCCTCAGTTCCAGATGCTTCTCGTCCGTGCTGTACTCCGCATAGGCGATTACATCCTGCAAGAGAGAAAGCACGGAAAAAGAACCTTCTTCCAGCTTTAGGGTCCTGTTATGGATCTCTGTAAGGTCCATAATGTCATTGACCAACAAAAGCAAGGTTCTCGCCGCCGCCTGAATGTTCATAGCATGGGATGCCGTGTGGCTTTCCCCTGTCTCGCGAATAATGACTTCGGTATTACCAAGGACTACACTGATCGGGGTTCGTACTTTATTGGAAAGAGCTGACAAAACCTCCGCCTTCGCCTGGTCCACTGCCATCCCGTGATCAACACTCCCTGCAAGTGCCATACAACTAGCCTCCATTTCTTTGCCTACCAGCTGGACTCCCCCGTGCCAAGTATGTCTGATAGTCTTCCTAACATAATTTCATAGGCCTGCCTGCTATGCTGCCTTTTGCCGCCGCATACTCCCGAAACGCTCTTTTTGCGGGTTTTCCCCCGATTGCAGACCATGATAGCTATATTGTACCAAAATATGGAGAAAAAGGGAACCAAAAATTTAATACTTTTGTCCAATTTATTTATTTTGTTTTCGGTTTTTTTATACCGCAAAATTTCTTTCCCTGTTTTTTTAACCATAGAAAGGTAAAAACATCCGCAAAAAAGTAAGACATCCAAACTTCACTCAGTCAGGATGTCCTATCACACGATCCCTGCCGGCCCCGGCTTTCTATCTCACTTCCACACTCCACCCGTCAGGCCCCTTCACCTTTCCAAGCTGGATCCCGGTGATGGTGTCATAAAGCTTCTGGGTCAATTCGCCGATCTTCCCGCCGCCGATGGCCATCCGCTGCTCCTCATACCGCAGCTCGCCTACCGGGGAGATGACCGCCGCGGTACCGGTGCCAAAGCACTCTTCCATCTGCCCGGACCCGGCCGCCGCCACCACTTCGTCTACGGAGATCTGTCTCTCCTCCACAGGAACACCCCACTGTCTGCACAGAACCAGCACGGAATCCCTGGTAACGCCGGGAAGAATGCTTCCGTTTAACTTTGGCGTCACCACGGTTCCGTTGATCTTAAAGAAGATGTTCATAGCGCCCACCTCCTCGATGTACTTGCGGTACACGCCGTCCAGCCACAGCACCTGGGAGTAGCCCTCGTCGTGGGCCTTAACCTGGGAAGCTAAGGAAGCCACATAGTTGCCCCCTGTCTTGGCCTCCCCGATGCCGCCCTTCACCGCGCGGACATACTCGTCCTCGATCCAGATCTTTACCGGATCCAGGCCGCTGGCATAGTAAGCCCCCACAGGGGAAAGGATGATCATAAACTTGTACGTATGAGACGGCCTTACGCCCAGAAACGGATCTGTGGCGATGACAAAAGGCCGGATATACAGGGAAGTCCCCGGCTTTGTGGGGATCCAGTCCTGATCAGCAGAGACCACGGCCTTAAGCCCTTCCATAAACACATCCTCCGGAAGTTCGGGGATGCACAGACGCCGGTTGCTTCGGTTGGCCCGCTCAATGTTCTTGTCCGGGCGGAACAAAAGGACTCTTCCGTCCTCAGCCTTATAGGCCTTTAAGCCCTCGAACATCTCCTGGCCGTAGTGGAACACCATGGCAGAGGGCTCCAGCTCCAGCTTGTGGTAAGGCACCACCCTGGGATCGTACCACCCTCTCCCCTCTTCGTAATCCATCTCAAACATGTGGTCCGTGAAAATAGTCCCGAACTTCAGCGGGTCATCCTGCCCCGGTCTCTCCTTTGGGCAGGTTGTTCTCTCCATTCTTATATCCATAAATATCCCTTCCTTTCCCTAAAAACCTTAAATTTATA
Organism: uncultured Hungatella sp.; assembly: GCA_910585645.1. Lineage (GTDB taxonomy): Bacteria > Bacillota > Clostridia > Lachnospirales > Lachnospiraceae > UBA3402. The sequence continues at coordinate 25,848 of CAJUFP010000072.1, forward strand.
TCCAATTATAGACAAATGCCGCAGGATGTCAACTGGTTTTTCGATCCTTTCTCTAAATATGAAAAAATAAGGGGTCGAGTAGACATACCCCTTACGGGGTATGCCCCTCACAGAACCGGACGTG
>CAJUFP010000073.1 GCA_910585645.1 uncultured Hungatella sp.
GCACGTCCGGTTCTGTGAGGGGCATACCCCGTAAGGGGTATGTCTACTCGACCAATGCTCATAACCGGAATTGGGAAAATATACAAAATTCTCTATGAAATTCCCGCAAAATAGTGTATACTGTCCATAGAAACAGGAAGCGGTGTTAAATAATCATAGAAGGAGGGTTACACTATGGGAGAAATGATTTCGTCTTTTGACGGCATGAAACTGTATCTGAACAAGGAGATTCCGGAGAATCCAAAGGCGGCGCTGGTGATCGTTCACGGGCTTTGTGAGCATCAGGGGAGGTATGATTATCTGGCGGATATTTTCCACAAGGCGGGTATTGCCACATACCGGTTTGACCACAGAGGCCATGGGCGTTCTGAGGGGGAGAGGACTTATTACGGGGATTTTAATGAGCTGCTGGATGATACCAATGTGGTGGTGGATATGGCTGTTAAGGAGAACCCGGACATTCCCGTATTTTTGATGGGACACAGCATGGGTGGGTTTACGGTGGCTCTGTACGGGGCCAAGTATCCGGATAAAAGGCTTAAGGGGCTTGTGACCAGCGGCGCCCTGACCCATGACAATGTGGGGCTGATCACAGGGGTTCCCAAGAACCTGGATCCTCACACCCAGCTTCCCAATGAGCTGGGCGGCGGCGTCTGCTCCGTAGCTGAGGTGGTGGACTGGTATGGCAAAGACCCGTACAACACCAAGACATTTACCACAGGCCTGTGCTATGCTCTGTGCCAGGGGCTGGAGTGGTTTAAGGAGAAAGAGAAGGAGTTTGCCTATCCGGTGCTTATGCTCCACGGGGAGAAGGACGGGCTGGTGAGCGTGAAGGATACGTATGAGTTCTTTGACCATGCGGCTTCTAAGGATAAGCAGATGAAGATTTACGGCAATCTGTTCCATGAGATCTTCAATGAGTATTGCAGGGATGAAGTGATTGGGGACGCCCTTGCCTGGATTGAGAAAAGGATTTAGAGAGGGATCGGGACGGGAGGCTTCCGGGAAGATGGCAATGATCTTCCTGGGGCCTCCTGGCTGTCTAAGGTTTGGAGCCGCGGATATGTGGGATTATTGTATTGGGGAAAGGGCGGGGGAGGGAACAGTAACATTAAAGCAGCAGTTCCTGCAGCTGGGCGGCCAGTTCTAAGTCGTCCCGGGTCAGTCTGATGTTGGATGCCAGCTCCCTGCCGTCCGGGGTCTTTACCGTAAATTCGATGACGGTCCCTTCGGTGAGGCCGCTTTTGTAGGCGGTTTTCCAGAATTTGGGGAATTTGGGGTGGGCTTGGATGAAGCGGTCCCAGGAGGTTTTTAGCTGCATCAAAGTCATGGGGTTAAGAGACATGGCGTTGTCAAGGCTCCTTTCTGAGATATTTATCGTGCCTGTATTTTTGAAATAAGGATTTGGGTCAAGTGCTTTTGCCATTTTCAGTGCTTTGTGACCTTTCCTGTTTGGTCATGTTATCATATGGTGCGTACAAAGTCAATGCGTGTTTTTTAATACGTATGATAATTGGTTTTGGGGTTATATCAAATTACAGGGAATGAAACAATTTTGGGCGTCTATTGGAATCACTTCCTCACACATACAGATAATTCCGCCGCTTCCCCTTTTCAGTTTTGCTTTGTCCAGCAATTCGTATTTTTTGACTTCACGCCGGTCGGGATTTGCTGATTTTTTAATTTCCAAAGGGTGGATCATACCGTTTTCTTCCACAAACAGATCGATTTCTTTTGCGTTTGAATCCCGATAATAAGTCATGTTTACCCTTGTGGGCGCATAGGCGAAATTTTTAAGCAGTTCCGTCACTACATGGTTTTCAAAATAATGTCCGCTTGCCGCCCCGTTCATAAGCGTATCCCGGGTAAGCCACATGGACAGATAAGCACACAGTCCCGTATCGCAAAAATATAGCTTCGGCGTTTTTGTAAGCCGTTTCAATTCATTATTGGCGTATGGAGGCAGCAGATAAATAATGCCTAAGCCCTGCAAAAGACGCAGCCATTCTTTTGCTGTCGGCTGGGATATTTCTGCGGCTTCGGCTAATGTTTTATAATTTACCTGCTCTGCAGCCAATGCGGCACAGGCCTTCATAAATTTATGAAAGCGAACCGTATCGGTAATTCCGCCTTCCTCCGCAACATCCCGCATGAGATAGGTTTCTATATAGGAATTAAAATATTCCTGTCTTTGCTCTGAATCTGCTCCTTGGGCATCCGGCATACCTCCGCGCCAAATGTGTTCAAATACCTGAACGATATCATTTTTTGGAACAAGAGACTGTCTCGTAAGCAAACAGGGCAAAGAAAAATCCATCTCATTTGGAAATGTCAGCCCTTCGGCTTCATTTTTTGAAAAACCGTACAGTTCTAAAATCCCGATCCTGCCAGCGTTTCACGGATGTTTTTCATCATTTTATACTGCTGCGATCCGGTCAGCCAAAATGATCCCCGTTCTTCGCTTTCATCACACATAATCTTAATCTGTTCAAACAACTCCGGCGCCTTCTGTATTTCATCAATGATAATCGGCGGTTTATAAGTTTGGAAGAATAATACCGGATCGGATTTTGCAAGTGTCCGCGCCATTGTATTATCCATGGATACATAAGTACGGCTTTGTTCTGCGGCTAGATGCTTTAACATCGTTGTCTTTCCAACCTGTCTTGCGCCTGTTACAAGAACCGCTTTAAAGAAGGAACTCATGTGTAAGAATTTTCGCTCTAGTGCGCGCTCTAAATAGTTCATATTTTGACCTCGATTTATGATAAAATAAAGTATAATTTATTTTATCATAAAAATATTGGGATTTCAATTATAGTATGAAATTTTTTATCTTATGAAATGCTTTTCTGTTTCCTTTGGACAGACATTTTTTATGGGAGGAAGAATTGGGATTGCGCCAGACGTTTGAAGTGTGTTATAGTTATTTTGTCAGGAAATGCAGAAGGAGTAAGCATATGTTTTTTATTTTTGGAATTAATTCCGGGCAGAAGAAATTGTCTTCCGGTCAGCTGGTTATCTGCAAGATCTGCGGCGGATACGGCAGGTATCAGGTTTTTATGAGCTATACAAGTTTGAGCTTGTTTTTTATACCGGTGCTGAAATGGGGGAGACGGTATTTTGTGACCATGTCCTGCTGTGGGTCGGTGTATGACTTGAACCCGGAGGTGGGTCGGCGTATGGCCAGAGGGGAGAATGTGGAGATCAGTCCGTCGGATCTGACTCTGGTGAAGGCGGGTACAAGGCAGCAGTGGCAGGCGCCGTCGGGAACCAGGCGGGTCTGCGCAAACTGCGGGTATGAGACAGAGGAAGATTTTGCCTATTGTCCGAAATGCGGCGGCAGGTTTTAGAGGAGGGGAAGGCAGGATGTATTTGATGGACAGAATATGTTGGATGGGAAAAACGGGAACAGCGCTTTTTCTGGCAGGGGTTTTGGCTATGGGGATGCCGGGGCAGGCACAGGCGGCGAAAACAGCGGTTAAATCTGCGGGAACAGGGAAAACGGCAGAGGAGGTTCTGAATGTTCCAACCGACCACGGAGCTCTTCGGGTGGACGGGGCCAATCTGGTGGACGCGAAGGGGGAAAAGTACCAGCTGTACGGAATGTCTACCCACGGCATTGCCTGGTTTCCGCAGTATGTTAGCAGGGATACGTTCTGCACTCTGCGGGATGACTGGGGGACCAACTGCGTGCGGCTGGCCGTGTACACGGAGGAGTACAACGGGTATTGCAGCGGCGGCAATAGGGAAGAGCTGAAAAGGCTGGTGGAAAATGGCGTCTCTTATGCCACGGAGCTGGGGATGTATGTGATCGTGGACTGGCATGTATTGAATGACAAAGACCCGAATGTCCACAGGGCGGAGGCAGCGGAATTTTTTGACCAGATGGCGGCTAAGTGGAAAGACCAGGATAATGTGATCTACGAAATCTGCAATGAGCCTAATTCCGGGACTTCCTGGGAGATGATAACGGCTTATGCCAATGAAATCATTCCCGTTATTCGGAAGCATGACAGGGACGCGGTAATTATTGTGGGGACGCCTTCCTGGAGTCAGGAGATTGACCAGGCCCTGAAACGTCCTCTGGAGTTTGACAATGTGATGTATGCCCTTCATTTTTATGCGGGTACTCACACAGACTGGCTCAGAAATAGAGTCCGGGAGTGTGTGGACAGGGGGCTTCCTGTGTTTATCAGTGAATTTGGCATGTGCGACGCCTCCGGAAACGGAGCCAATGATTTTGGCCAGGCGGATCAGTGGATGGAGCTGATCGACAGGTATGGATTAAGTTATTGCTGCTGGAATCTGGCTAATAAGGATGAGAGGAGCAGCGTCATCCGGGCGGACTGTGGGAAGGTTTCCGGATGGGAGGAACGTGAGTTAAGTGAGTCCGGGCAGTGGATTCGGCGGAGGTTTCGGAGAGAGGCGCAGCCATAAGGTTGAATGGGTTGCGTCCTGTGTCTATTTGGGTACTAAAAATACATATTAAAGCATATTTATGCAAAATACCCATTGACGAATCCTCAAATAATCCTTATGATATGGGGAGAATATTTTACAGGGGGACCCAATCTATGGATTATGGTTTTTTAAGTCTGCTGCCGCCTATTGTGGCAGTGGTCATGGCAATTAAGAGCAAGAATGTTATCTTATCGCTGTTCTGCGGTGGTTTTGTGGGGACGATGATTTTTGCGTCGGGCAATCCCTTTCTGGCCACAAAATCCATAATAGGAGATTATTTTTTCGTCCAGCTGACGGATTCCTACAATGCGGGGGTGATCGTGCTGGTGATCTTTATCGGCGGGTTTATCAAGCTTATGGAGAAATCCGGCGGCGCTCAGGCGTTTAGCAAGAGTGTGTATAAATATGTAAATACCAAGCTGAAAGCCCAGCTCTGCGCATGGGTGGGCGGGATTCTGATCTTTTTTTCTGATCTGGGGACGCCGCTTTTGGTTGGACCGGTTTTCAGGCCGCTGTTTGATAAGCTGAAGATTTCCAGGGAAAAGCTGGCGTGGATTCTGGACTCCACGTCTTCTCCGGTGGCGATCCTGATTCCGTTTATCGGCTGGGGTGTATACATCATGGGATTGATTCAGGCGGAGTTTGATAATTTAAATGTGGCACAGTCTGACTACGCTACTTTTGTGGAGGCCATTCCGTTTCAGATTTACGCGATTTTGGCCATTATCATGATTCCTCTGTCAGCGTTTACCAGGAAGGATTTTTCGCAGATGAAGAAAGCGGAGGCAGAGGCGGCTTTGCGGGAGTATTCTTTTGAGGAGGATGCGCGGGGGTCTTCGACTTCGAAAGAGGGCGGGCAGATGGGGACAGGCAACGCAAGGCCTTCTATGGTGATTGTGCCGATCGTGGTGGTGTTTGCCACGCTTTTTATCACGCTGGCTCCCCTGGGATTTCCCTTCCGGAAGGTGGACGGAAATGCTTTCCGGGTGGCGCTGACCATGGGATATTTCTTTGGGGCTCTGGTTCTGATGGCTTTGATCGGAGTTTACAGGGTGAAAAATTTTCAGGATACGTTTAAGATTTATGTGGACGGCATGAAGGGAATGACGGATGTGGCGGTGACGCTTGTGCTGGCCTGGTCTCTGGGGAGCATGATCAGCGCCCTGGGGACAGCGGATTTTATTGTAAACGGGTTAAAGAGCATTCATTTTTCTGCCGCTCTGGTGCCTGCCGCGATTTTTGTTTTCGGGGCCTTTGTGTCGTTTTCCACGGGAAGTTCCTGGGGAACGTTTGCCATTATGATGCCTTTGGCGATTCCCATGGCACATGCGTTTGGCATGCCCTATGCCATTGCAGTGGGGGCGGTTTTGTCGGGCGGACTGTTTGGGGATCACTGTTCCCCGATTTCCGATACCACCATTTTGTCTTCTACAGGCGCGCAGTGCGATCTGGTTGACCATGTGAAGACCCAGTTGCCTTATGCCTGCGTCAACGGGGTGATCGCTTTTGGGGCGTTTGTCTTTGCCGGGTTTACCAGGAGCCCGCTGGCAGTGGTGCTGGCAGTGGCGGCATTGCTGGGGGTGATGATGGTGTGGGGGAGAAAAGGAGAGAACAGTGGCAGAGCGGATGGCTGAGAGGGGCTTTGGTTAGGGGGGAATATGTCTGATGTGGGGAGTCTTCGAAAGATGGGGGCTCCTCTATATAGTCTCAATAAGGTTTTGGTTAAGATTTTTCTTTAGCTTCTGGATAGATTCAGTATTCTTTTTTAGGATTTGAAGCTGCCTGTAAGCTTTTTGTCTTAATATCTTTAGACGCTCGATTTGGGGGACTTCTTGCCTTATTAAATCAGCATTTGTATCTTCCAGATTAATGAGTACCACTAACTCTTCTACAGAGGCAAAATCTCTGATATTCGGTGTTTTTCCGGTTATCTCTTTTTCGCTTCTCCACTGAGACGCTGTTTTTCCAAACAAAGCCATATTAAGAATATCCGCTTCCGATGCATATGTATAGGCCATTTCTTGCGGTGATAATGTTGGGGTTATCAAAAACTCTTTTACTGCGTCTGTATGGATACGGTAATTTATTTTTGAGAGTTCTCTTTTTACATCCCATCCTACTGCAAGCCGATTTGCTTCATCTTTCTTTAATCTCTGATAGTCTTTGATAATATAAAGTTTAAATTCCGGAGAAATCCATGAAGCAAATTCGAAGGCAATGTCTGTATGGGCATAAGTGCCGCCGTATCGGCCTGATTTTGAGATGATGCCTATGGCATCGGTTGATTTTATCCATTGTTGTGGGGTCAATACGAATGAGTTATCTCCTGATGCTGTTTTAAACCTATCGAATTCGATAGGTTTAAAATCCGGATTGTGGATCTGTTCCCATAAACCTAAAAAGGAGATTGTAGAATAATTACGCATCCAGTTTGCAATCACAATATAAGCGTTATCGGGATTTTTGTATTTGGCTATATCGGTTAAGGAAATAAAGGCATCTTCATGGACAACATCGCCTATCACCCGGATTTCTGTTCCATTTGCGTCAATCTTCATATTTTTCATATTGTTTCATGGTCCTCCTCTCTTTGGCGGTCTCTACGATTGGAAATCTACTTGTTATCATACGCTAAAGGAAGTGAAAAGTAAACGATTTTTATGAAAAAGAGAATTGTTTGAACATGAATCAGTAAAAACGCCCTTAGCCGTTATCCCCAGCTAAAGGCGCAATTACCTTACCTACAATCCAAAACATTTCTCAAACATTTCGCACAAGGCTATGGCATCTTCTTTTGCCGGCATCTCGCAGAATACCCGCAGAAGGGGTTCGGTTCCTGAGAACCGGATACTGGCCCATCCGCCGCCTTTCAGGTATACTTTACATCCGTCCATGTAGGACACCCGCTCTGTTTCAAAGGGGCTGAGGTCTGGCAGTTCTCTGTCTGTGGAAATGCGTTTTTCCAGTTCTGCTTTTTTCTGTGTACTGAATCGGTAAGCCCGCTCTTCCATAAAGAGAACGCCGCATTCTTCGTTGATGATCTCCATTAGCCGGGACAGTTTTTTTCCGGTGACGGCTACCATCTCCACCAGAAGGGAGGCGGCATAGACTCCGTCTTTTCCGTGGATGTGTCCGGCTACCGTAAGGCCTCCGGAGGATTCGCCGCCTAAGATGGCGTTTGTCTCTGACATTTTGGCGGAGATATACTTGAAGCCAACGGGAACTTCATAGCATGTTTCCCCGTATTTTTGGGCTATGGCGTCCAGTCGGTGGGTGGTGGAGAGGTTGCGGACCACAGGGCCTTTCCATTTTTTGTATTTCACCAGATAGTAGTAGAGAAGGACCAGGATATCGTTGGGGTGAAGGTACTGGCCTTTGTCGTCAATGACGCCCAGCCGGTCCGCGTCCCCGTCTGTGGCCACGCCCAGGTCATAGCCTTTGTCCACCACAAAGTTCTGGAGAAGGCCCAGCCGGTCTGCCGCGGGGGCTGGCATTTTTCCGCCGAACAGGGTGTCGTGTTCCTGGTGGATGACGCTTAGATCGCACCGGCCGGAGATGAGGATGGTGCCAAGGGCGGCTTCGCTGACTCCGTACATAGGGTCTAAGGCCACCCGCACTCTGGCGTTTTTGATGGCTTCCATGTCGATTTTTGAGATGATCTCGTCTATGTAATCATTCATGGGATAAAATTCCCGAACAAGGCCAAGGTTTAGGGCGTCTTCGTAGGGGACGCGCCTGATCTGGTCCGGGTTTACCAGGGATATATAGCGCTCAATGTCCGCGGTCTGGATCTCGTCCGCGTCCCGGCCTCCCGCGGTGAATATTTTGATTCCGTTGTACAGGGCCGGGTTGTGGCTGGCTGTGACCATCATGCCGTAGGGGTAGCCGTGTTTCATCACATAGTACATGATCAGCGGGGTGGGCACGGAGCGGTTGACAAAGTGGCATACAATGCCTTCGGCTGCCAGAACTTCGCAGGTCCATTTTACGGTTTCTTTTGACAGAAAGCGGCGGTCATAGCCAATGACCATGCCACGGTCCGTTACATGTTCGGCTTTCATTTTGTCGGCCATGGCTTTGGCCAGGATACAGATATTGGCCCGGGTGAAATCATCTCCGATGATGGCGCGCCAGCCGCCGGTTCCAAATTTTATCATGTTGGTTTCCTCCGATTTTTGTGATGGTGTTGTTTCGTTCATGGGGGCATCTTCTTGTCCGGCGTAGCCGGACAAGAAGCATCGGGCGTTCGCCCGATGTGGAAAACAGGATGAAAACAGTTTTACAAGCAAGATTGACGCCTGTTTTCATCCTGTTTTCCACGCCCCGTGAACTGTAACGTTTATTGTTCCAGACAGAGAACGGTGTTTATTGGCCGGACCATGCCTGCGCAGCTGCCCATAGAGGTGGCGGGGCAGCTTAATTCCATAAAGCTGCCGCCGATGGACGCCCCCAGCACGGAGGAGCCGCCGCCGTCTACGTTCATCATGGACTGCGCGTCAGGGAACAGCTTTTTGGCGATCCTGCACATATGGCAATAGTCGGCGCCTGCGGACAGAAGGGTCCGGCCGGAAAATACCAGGACAAAAAGGTCTCCGTTTTTCGTGGTGCCTATGGCGGTGCGGGGGTGGCGGGCCATTTTGTGGACTTCGGTTTCCTGGGTCTGGCGGGATAAGGGGGACATCCACCCTTCTTCTTCCAGAAATCGGATGCCGTCGGGATCTTCTGTTTCGGTACGGTGTTCTTTGGGAGACTGGGAGCTGTTTTGGTCCTGGGCTTCAAAGATGCTTTTTCCCTCCAGGATCAGGGACATGCCGCCTCCAAACGCCCATTTTACCTGGCTCCACTGGTCTTTCGGGATCTGGGCCGGTCCGTCCAGGTGTAGTTCTATTTCTAGTCCGCCGCATTCATAATAGCCGTTTTCCAGCTTTTTTAGTTGGGCTGTGTTCAGAAAGTCCTGTCCTGTGGGCCGGTCCAGGGAGAGGACCACGCCGATGCTGGGAAGCACTACATCGCCGTCCCGGACACAGATCACCCGGTTTTGGATGACTGCCAGATTGATCCGGCCCGGGCCTGCAAGGAGGCGGTAGTTGCGGGATTCCTGGTCAGAGTCTTTCCTGGAGATGTAGGGCGTATACACAATGACCGGGCGGCCTGCGGCGTCTTTTGGGTCTACGTCCCGGGCGGTCCATTGGATGGGAAAGCCGTTTACAGCTGCCGTCCCGCCGCCCAGCCGGTAGCGGAAGAACAGAAAGCTGCCGTCTTCTGTCATGGCGATACAGGCTTTGTGGTACAGGGGAAATGTTTCCGTGCGGGTTTTGTTTTTCCAGTGGAGCATATAGTCCAGATGCTCGGGAGGCAGAGAGATCTGTTCTCTGGGCCTGTTGTCCCGAAGGCTGTTGTACAGGCTTTTCAGCTTGGGGGTCAGGAAGAACAGGAAGTTGGACAGGATAAGCAGGGAGTCCTTTTGCGGCGTCAGCTGTCTGCGGAGAGGCTGGCTGCAGCGGATAACCTGGGATCTGCCGGCTTTTTTGGCGCGGATTCCCTGGACCAGGATGCCGTTTTGCTGGGTGGGGCTGCGCCAGGGGATGGGGGTTTCATGGATCGCCCCGGCTGGCGTCTGGTGGAAATCTCCGTCAAAGTAGGTGGAAATATAGGTCAGGCCTTCCTGGCTGTTTAGGTAAGCGGCAACGGCTTTTTCTTTCCGGGCGTCGAATCGGGCGAAGATGTCGCCGGGGGATTGTTCCGGGCAGCCTTCCCGGCAGTCAGACGGCTTTAGTCTGATGGGGTAAGTGTCCATGGCTTCCAGGCAGCGTTCCCCGGAGGCGTAGATGTTGATAAAGTATTGGGGGTACGTTTGGTACAGCTGGTCTGGGGTCATGGTGTAGATTTCATTTCCGTAGTCCTCCCACAGGCGGGCCAGGTGCCAGTAGGACAGGATGGTCTTTTCCGTCAGTTTTACCCATTGGGTGATGTCAAAATGGGGAGGGACATAGACAACGCAGGGCATACTGTGGTCCAGCTGGTTGGTCATGGCCCTGGCAAAGTAGCTGCGGGGGAGGGCGTGGACAATGGCCGGTATCCGCAGCTTTCTGCAGTGGACAAGTCCTTCTTCCCCGTAGACGAAGAGGGCTGCCTGGCTGCTGTCAATGTGGCGCTGCAGTGTCTCGTCCCAGGCAATGGAGGATACGTTCAGGCTGAGATTGGGGTCTTCGTCTGTGAGATAGTGGATCCGGGTCTGGGGCAGCGCCTGGGTCTGCTGCCTCATCAGCTCTCTTGAGGGCAGGCCGTTTCCTTTGCTGTCGCTGACAAGGATGTAGATTTCTCCACAGTGGGCCAGAACCTGGGCCATATCGTCTTTCATCAGAGAAAACAGCTCCGGCTGGCAGAGGGCGAAGAGGAAGGCGCCGCAGCGGTTGGTCAGCTCCTGCTTTTTTGGGGTCTGATCAATGGAGCCTTTGGGGGTAAAGGCACAGCCTCGTTCCATCTGCAGCTGCTGCTCCCGCTCCAATGCCCTGGCGCTGATGAATTGCTTGCGGGTCTGGTGGATCTTTCCGTATATTTTTTCGATGGGCCATGTGTCGTACCGTTCGATCTGCTCTATGGAGCGATACACCTGGCGAAGGTATTCTTTTTTTAGTTCCGGGGCTACAAGACCGTCAAGGTCCATCTGGTTTACCAGATAATCTTGAATGTCAAAATGTCCCATATTGTAGATGACCTGGAAATCTTTGTACTGGTAAAAGGTGTACAGCATGTCTTTTTTGTAGTCTATGCGGGGATAGCTGCCGTAGCGCCACATGCTGTCAGTGATGTGTAATTTTTTTTTCATAGGTTTCCTGTTATTCCGCGGGGGAATGTCTCCTGGTGTTTAGTTTTCGCCTGTAAGGAACTGGGCGTCTTCCATGGAGAAGAAGTGATCCAGCCAGAACACGGAGCCGATGGCAGCCATGGTGGCAGGGCCGTGGATCTCCAGTCCTTTGAAGGATACCCAGTAGCTGAGCTGTTCCCGGATCTTTTTGTCCAGGCAGGGGGCGACGATGGATGTAAAATGGTCTACCGTGCAGCCGCAGAGAATGACCCGGTCCAGGTCAAGGAGGATGATGATATTGGCCAGCACCGGGGCCAGGTAGGCGCAGACGCTTTCTATGAGGGCTACTGCCCCGGGCTCCCTGCGCTCTACGTCTAGGATTAGCTGGTCATAGGTTTTGCCGTAGGTCATTTCAAGGGCTTCGGTGGAGATGAATTTGGTGAGGCAGTTGGTTTTCCCGCAGACGCAAGGCCTGGTTTCGGGGGAGGATACGGTGACGTGTCCCAGCTCTCCGGCCACGCTGTTGGTGCTGCCTAACACCCGTGAGTCCAGGACAAAGGCGGAGCCAATGCCTACGTCTATTTTTGCCACCATAAAGTTCATGTCCAGTTTGTGCCGGGATTTTTCGTAGCAGGCAGTCAGGTTTACGTCGTTGCGCACCAGCACCGGAATGTCCAGGTAGGACAGCTCTTTTTCCAGGTTCAGGTTGTACCAGCCCAGTTTTTCGGCCTGGAGAACCGTGCCGGTGTTTTCGTTGACCACGCCGGTGACGCTGACTACCAGGGCCTGGATCCGCACTGGCCGGCCTGATTGGATCAGGGCCTGTGTCCGGACATGGTGGATCATTTCTTTGAGGCATCCAAGGGGGTCCTGGTTTTCCGAAAGCCGCCGGCGTCTGCTGGACAGGATGTTTTCGTCCAGGGAATGGAGGTAGACGCTGATGTGCCGCAGGGTGATCTCTGCTGTCATGATGTAAAATCCGCCGTAGTTGATGGTCAGGCATAAGGGGGACCTTCCTCTGGAACCTGGGGACATGGAGTATTCTAAAAGGACTTTTTTGTCAATGAGCTCTGTCACCAGGTTCGTCACGGTCTGGGAGGCCAGGTCTGTTTTGGCTGCGATCAGTTTGCGGTAGATCCCGGGATTTTCGTGGACGACCCGGAGCACATGTTTTTCGTTCTTTTTCTTCATTCGGTCCAGACTGGTGGTTTTTTCCATACTTGTCTCCTGCCTTCGTTTGTGGATTGGGGCCGCTTTTTTCGCGGCTTCTGTGGATATTATTGTAAAACAGATGGGGCGTGCCAGGCAAGGAAATTTTGCTCTGTTTATTGTCTGCCCCGCAGTTTTTTTCGGATGGCCCGGGCGCCGCCTCCCTGTGTCAGGTACAGGGCCAGGCCGCAGAGGATCATCAGCACCACAGAGTATACCAGAGCCATGGCCTGGGCGTTTTCGTTGACTCCCTCGTCGCTTGCCGCCTTTATGATAACGCCCAGGGGCTGGTATTTGGGGGAATACAGAAATACGGACAGGTCGTAATCGGATAAAAGGGCGTTAAAGTTCAGGGCGACTACGGACATGACCGTGGGCAGGATCACAGGCAGGATGACCTTGAACAGGGTGTACACGGGCTTGGCTCCCATGGTGCGGGCGGCTTCTTCCAGGCTGTCTTCCACGCCGAAGAAGGCGGCCCGGATCATGCGGAAGGAGAAGGGCAGCTTTACCACCACGTAGGCGATGAGCATGATCCAGATACTTCCGATCAGGACTTTGTTGCCTACCAGAAGGCGCGGGGTGTCGTAGGTGAACATCAGGCCCAGGGCGATAAAGGTGGTGGGCAGCAGCCAGGGGATCAGGAGGCCGTACTCAAAGAGGCTGTCTGCTTTCCGTTTGCTTTTTAACACCAGTCTGGCGGTTACCACGCAGATAAGCCCGGCTATGAGGGCGGCTGCCACGGAGTACACGATGCTGACCAGATAGGGCCGGAACGCGTCCTGCTTGGTGAACAGGGCGATGTAGTTTTGCAGGGTAAAGGAGCTTAAGCTTAGGGTTGACGTCTTGATGGACAGGGCGTCGCAGAAGGAGAACAGGATCACAAAGCAGATGGGGAGCATGTAGATGATAAACATGCCGTATGCCGCGATGTGGGCGATGATGTTGGCCGCCGGACTGCGCAGCTTCTGCTTGTGCATTTTCTCCTTGGTCTTGGAGATGGAGATGTAGTTGCCTTTGCGCTCCACCCGGTTCATAAAGTACAGAAGCACTATGGTCATAAGTCCTAAAAACAGGGCCAGAACCGCGGCTAAGTCTCTGGAGCCTGGGGCCTGGGCGAAGCTGACGATCATGGGGTTGATGGTCTGGAACTTGCTGCCGCCGATCATCAGCGGGGCGGACAGGGCGCAGATACCGGTGAGGAAGGTCATGATGGTCAGGGCGAACAGGGTGGGCTTTAGGGAGGGCAGCACGACTTTGAAAAGGATTCTGCCGTCGGAGGCTCCCAGGTTCTGGGCCGCCTCGATTACGTGGTAATCCATGGCCCGAATGGCGTTGGTCAGGAATATGATGTGGTTGGAGGTGCAGGCAAAGGTCATGACAAAGAGCACCGCGCCGAAGCCGCCAAACCAGGAGGGATTCATTTCGGGCATGATCAGGAGAAGGAGCTTTGTGATAATGCCTTTGGAGCCGTAGACGAATTTGTAGCCTGTGGCCAGAACCACGCCGCCGTAGACTAAGGAGGTCATGTAGGACAGCTTTAGGATGCGGCTTCCTTTTAGATCCCAGTATTCGGTGAACAGGACTGCCAGGGTTCCGACGATATTGACGGTTATTACCAGAGCCACGCCCAGCACAAGGCTGTTGACCATGCTTTTTACGGCCCGCTTGGAGCGGAGGAGCTTTGTGAATGCTTCTGTGGAGAAGTGGCCGTCCTGGTGGAGCACGTCTATGATGATGTTGATGTTGGGGAAGATCACAAAGGTTACGATGAGCCATGCCAGGATCAGGCGGAGGATGATGGCTCCCGGTGTGAGCCTGGCTGTGTTGGTCTTATTTTTCATGGTGTGCCCCCCTTTCTATTGGTACTGCATGATGTCGTCAGGGCTGATGTAGAAGCGGATCTCCTGGCCTGGCCGGAAAAATTCTCTGCCGTCGTTTTTTTCTACGATCTTAATGGTCTGGCCGCAGGTATGTACGGTGTACTTGGCCAGCATGCCGCTGTACTCTAAGTCTTCGATGGCGCCTTTGAGGCAGGCGGCGTGTGGTTTTTCCCGGGACTGGACCCGCTCTATGCGGATGAAGCCTGTAAGGTTTTCTTTGAGGGAGGCTCCGGTCTGGCGGTTGATGTCTGCCAGCATGGCTGTCTGGAGGCGATTGATGTCCCCGATAAAGTCGCAGACAAATTCGGACCGGGAGTGGTTGTAAATGTCGTAGGGGGTTCCCACCTGCTCGATGTATCCGTTGTTGAACACGGCGACGCGGTCGGACAGGTTCATGGCTTCGTCCTGGTCGTGGGTTACATACAGGGTGGTGATCTTTAGGTCTCTCTGGAGCCGCTTCAGCTCGCCGCGCAGGCTGACGCGCAGTTTGGCGTCCAGGTTGGAGAGGGGCTCGTCCAGACAGAGGATCTTCGGCTCCTGGACAATGGCTCTTGCCAGGGCGATCCTCTGCTGCTGGCCGCCGGACAGCTCCGCCACGTTGCGTTTCAGCTGTTCGCTGCTGATGCGGATCTTTTCTGCTGCCTGGTTTACCTGGCGGTGGATCTCGTCTTTGGGCAGTTTGCGGACTTTCAGGCCAAAGGCGATGTTTTCGTACACGGTCATGGTGGGGAACAGGGCGTAACTCTGGAATACCATGCCGATCTGCCGTTTTTCTACGGATTCTCTGGTTATGTCTCTGCCGTCTGCCAGGATCTGGCCGCTTGCGGGGATGTTGAAGCCTACCAGGGCCCGGAGGGTGGTGGTCTTGCCGCATCCGGAGGGGCCAAGGAAGGTGAAAAATTCTCCGTCGTTGATGGTCAGGTTCAGGTCTTTGATTGCTGTGAAATCGCCGTATTTGATATCTACATGTTTAAATTCGATCATTTGTTTTCCTCGTTTTCTCTGGGAAATGGAAAAAGGGGCAGTTCCTGTGGATGGTTCGTATGCAGGCTGCCCCTTTTTTGATGGAGTGTGTTTGGGTGGCGTAGTTTGGGTGGCGTAATGAGCCGGATGGCAGCTGCCATTACGTTTTCGTACGGTCAGCGCGGTGAATGGGCGGATTTATCTGAACGGTTCTAGTCCAGGTACTCCAGCTGAACTTTTTCGGCCCAGTCGTTGACATACTGGGAGACCAGCGCCCAGTCTACGTCCTGGATTTTTACTTTGGCCATCAGGTCTTTGATGGCCTGGTTGTCTATCATGTCCAGGGCCTTGGTGTTGGCTGGGATCGCGCCTACGCTGTCGCTCCAGCCTTTCTGGATGTCAGCGCTTCCGAACCAGTTGATAAAGTCTTCAGCCAGGGCTGTGTTGTCGCAGCCGTTGATGATGCCTACCTGCTCTACCACGAAGGGCTCGCCGATCTCGGGAAGCATCAGGCCAAATTCAAAGTCTCTTTCCTGCTGGTAGCGGATCACGCCCGCGCCCCACAGCTGGCTCATGGGGACAGTGCCGTCGATGACATTGCCGATGTAGTCGTCGCCGTCCTGCTGGTAGTAGCCGTTTTTATACAGGTTTTCTACGACCTGCCAGCCTTCTTCGGATATGCCGTACTCGCCTGCCGGGTCCGGGTATCTGGACAGGATGCTTGCCAGGATCATCTTGGCTGTGCCTCCGGTCAGCTGGAAGAGGTTGTACTGTCCTTCATATTTGGGGTCGCACAGGTCGGGCCAGTCTTTAGGGGGCTCGGTGATGAGGGCGGGGTTGTACACCAGCAGCAGGGGCTGGACTACTGTGGGGTAGTAGTATCCTTCGTCTTTGTCACCCAGGGACATGTCTACTTCGCCTGCCCACTGGGGTTCGTATTTTACCAGCAGGTCTTCGGATTTGAGCCGTTCAAATTCTACGGCGTTCATGCCGAAGACTACGTCGCACACAGGGTTGTTCTTCTCCGCCACCAGGCGGTCGGACAGGGCGGCTCCTTCGATGGATACGATCTGCACGTTGAATCCGGCTTCTTTGGCCACTTTCAGCAGCCACTCGTCCTGGCCGTTGGAGGTGGAGTTGGAGTAGACGATAAGCTCCTGGCTTCTGTCTACATCACCGGACGGCTGGGCTGTCTGGCCGCCGGCTGTGGTTTCCCCTGCCGGGGCTGCGGTTTCTGCTTTGGTGTCGGCGGGGGTGGTTTCTGTGGCTGTGCCGCCGCAGCCGATCATGGATGTGGTCATCATGGCAGCCAGGCCAAGCGCTGTGAGTCTTTTCAGTTTCATAATGGTTCCTCCTTGGAATTTTTTGCCGTGGGGCGTTGTTGGGTTGTGTAGCAGTTGTATATAACACACCTGGGGGTGTATTAATTGTGGGTGAGTATTTAATCTAAAGATTAGATTAAATATGGTTTTAAAAACATAACACGGGTAGATAGGTTTTTGGGTGGTGTGTTATGTTTGGTTGGGTTATTTAATCTATTAATTGGATTATATCATGGGTTTGGATGGATTGCAAGGGGTTTTTAAAATTTATTGTGCAGATTTTATAGTTGGGTGGGGGTGGAGGGGGATTTGTTGGGCAAAATTGTGGGGCGATGGGATTGTTATAGTTCTAATTCTTTATGAAAGTTTATGAGACTGGATTCACGATATAAAGGTTCTTTTTCAATTCTGCCTTTTCTGGCAGCTTTTTTATATCCCCTTAAATAGACTGCAAATTCTTTTTGGATTAAATCATAGTTTTTTTTGATACATGTATACTGGGAAGCCGGTATTTTTCGTTCTGTTTGGATTTCAATATAGGCTGGATTGTTTACAATAAGCGTATAGCGGTAATCTAATCCGGCATTTTTCCTTTTTTCTGAGGGGATAGAGTGGCCGATTCTGCCAAATTTTCGTACTTCTGCACCCAGATTATTTCGCAGGGGAATATAGAAGGTATTGTTATCCAGATTAATCTTAACGCATAGATGCGTTCTCCTTAATGGTAAAATGGGAACTTTTCAGTTCCCAATAATTTCTTCAGCTTTTTTAGACAGGTGCATCTGACGAACCCCTCACAATTTCTTCAGTTTTTATTTATTATAGCAGAACATATTTTCTGCTATAGGCCGGGCACTTCTGACAAACGCCGCAAGAAAGAAACTTTTGTTTCTACGTTAATGATATTATAGAAAAATTTAAATGTCAATGAGAAATTTATATTTTCCGTTCACGTTGACATGGCTGTCTGTTATGATTACAATAAAATCATAGTTTGGGCAGAGGGAGGGGAGTGGGGGAACTGGTAAATACTTTTCCGGGTGCAGTGGTTTTGATATGGAGAGTCGGTTGAAGTCAGCGTTGGACCAGATTTTCGTTCAGACGTTTGATGAGACGACAAATGAGGTTTTTATTCCTAATCAGGAGGTTGCGCAAGAGTTTCTAAATGTGGAGGATGAGCCGGGATGGGATGGGGTGATCCAGGCGCTGCGACGGTCGGAGGAGCTTTTGAGAAGTACATCGGTGTTTGATTGCGAGATGTGTGAAGGATGATATTGGTTTAATGCATATAGACCATCAGAAACAAAAGAACACATAGAAAAGGAGATTTACAATATGAAGCTTCTGGAAGAACGCATCAGGCGGGACGGCGTGGTAAGGGGCAATGGGGTGCTGAAGGTGGACCGTTTTTTAAACCATCAGATGGATGTGGAATTGTTCATGGAGATGGGGAAGGAGTTTAAGCGGCTGTTTGAGGGGGAGGAGATCACGAAAATATTGACCATCGAAGCGTCAGGGATCGGAATCGCCTGCGTTGCGGCCCAGTGTTTTCATGTTCCGGTTGTGTTTGCCAAGAAGAATAAGACAAAGAATATTGCTGGGGATGTGTATACCACTGAGGTGGAGTCTTTTACTCATGGGAAGACCTATGATATTATGGTTTCCAAGGAGTTTCTGAATCCGGAGGATAGGGTGCTTTTGATCGATGATTTTCTGGCCAACGGGGCGGCGCTTATGGGGCTTATCTCTCTGGTGAGAGAGGCGGGGGCGACGGTGGTGGGCGCGGGAATCTGCATTGAAAAGGCGTTTCAGCCAGGCGGGGACAGGATACGTAAGATGGGGGTCAGGGTGGAGGCTTTGGCCCGGGTTGGGAGTATGAGTGAGGAGGACGGGGTTACGTTTCTGTAGGGAACCTGCATGGGTCTGCCGGGGCGGTCCGGGTTATGGCTGGCCGGGCGCCAGTGAATGGAAACGTGTGTGGTAACCGTTCAAGGGTTATGTGAACGGTTACCGGGTGGAACGTCCGGCGGCGGATTTTCACAGGTGGATTTTCACTGGAGAAGATTGACAACTCTTCAATATATGGTATACTTTTGATAAATTGAATATGTGACATTCAGGTGTCAGAATCCGTGCCGCAGGCGTGGGTTCTGGTGAAAAGGGAAACAGGTGAGAATCCTGTGCGAACTCGTCACCGTAATACAGGAGCTGAAAGCCGATATATCACTGGGAAACCGGGAAGATGGCTGACGCGATGATGGTTAAGTCGGGAGACCTGCCTGGATGCAGTACGGAAACGTTTGTTTCAGACCACGAGTAATTGGTTGTACGGTATGCATGGCTTGCTAAACAGTGGATTTTTTGTCTCTGTTTTCCAGGTTTCTTTGCGCATAAACACAATCCTTTATCGGCTGTGAATGGGAAACGCAGTCCGGTGAAGGATTTTTTTGTGTGGATGAATGCTGGTGATTAGCCGGATTATTAAGGTTACCCTCATGTCTGAAAACGGATCTTGTACTTACATGTTTGATGAAAAAGTGACAGACTTAGAGGATATCTGAGCTGTCGCGGGAAAATCAGAGGAGGAAAGAAAGATATGAGGAAACAGTTGACGGCAGTGTTTATGGCAGGAGTTTTGGGCGCGGCGTGTGTGGCTATGGCAGGGTGCGGCCAGGAGGCGTCGCCGGCAAAGGCGGGCACGGAGGCGGTCGGCGTTACGGAGACCGGGGATACTACAAAGGCAGGAGATGTGATGGAAGGCGGGGATACCACAAAGGCAGGAGATGTGAAGGAAGGCGGGGATACCACGGAGGCGGCAGATATCCTGGAGAGCGCAAAAAACGGCGACGGCGGCGATGCCGCAAAGGGCAGTACGGCGATTTTGGTGGTCAGCTTCGGCACCAGCTATAATGAGAACCGGAAGGTTACCATTGAGGCCATTGAGGAGGCTGTTGGCAGGGAGTTTGGGGATTATGAGGTGCGGAGGGCATTTACCAGCCAGATCATTATTGACAAGCTGAAAGAGAGGGATGGGCTGGAGATTGACAATGTGGAGGAAGCTCTGGACCGGGCAGTGGAGGATGGCGTCGCCAATCTGGTGGTGCAGCCTACCCACCTGATGGACGGGTATGAGTATACGGATCTGGCCAATGAGCTGAAGGATTATGAGGGGAAATTCTCTAAGGTTGTGCTGGGGGAGCCGCTGCTTTCCGGTGATGAGGATTTCGACAAGGTTGTGAAGGCTATTGTGGAGAAAACGGCGGAGTATGACGACGGGAAGACGGCAATCTGCTTTATGGGCCATGGGACGGAGGCGGACTCCAACAGGGTTTATCCCCGGATGCAGGAGACCCTGAGAGCGGCCGGACATGAGAATTATTTTATCGGGACCGTGGAGGCGGAGCCAGCACTGGAGGATGTGATGGCGGCACTGAAGGAAAAGGGTTCCTATAAGAGGGTGGTTTTGGAGCCGTTGATGGTGGTTGCGGGGGATCATGCAAACAATGATATGGCAGGGGATGAGGAGGACTCCTGGAAAAGCATTTTGGAGAAAGAGGGGTATGAGGTGGAGTGCGTTCTGGAAGGACTTGGTCAGATCCCTGCTGTCCGTGACATTTATGTGGAGCATGTGCAGGCGGCAATGGAGCAGCTGGGAGAGTAAAACGTATGGCGGTAAGGACAGGAAAAGAGATCAGGAATTTTTTTGTATTGCTGGTTTTGACGGCCAGTGTGCTGGGAAACACAGGGGTTTGTTATGGAAAGGAGCCGGAGCCGGCTCCTGTTTATGGAAAAGATATAAAGGACGGGAGTTATGAGGTGGAGGTGGAGTCCAGCTCTTCTATGTTCCGTATTGTAAAGGCGCGGCTGAATGTTGAGAAGGGTGACATGACGGCGGATATTACCCTAAGCGGGAAAGGTTATCTGAAATTGTTTATGGGTACAGGGAAGGAGGCAGAGGCGGCCGGGGAGGACAGGTATATCCCTTATGTTGAGGATGAGGAAGGGGCGTATACGTACTGTATTCCGGTTGAAGCCTTGAATGTGGAGTTTTCCTGCGCTGCTTACAGTAAGAGAAAGGAAACGTGGTATGACAGGGAGCTGGTGATCCGGTCTTCGGTTCTGCCGGAGTATGCTTTTTGGGCGGAGATCGGTGGGGCAGAGGAAGGGGTGGAAGAGCAGGAGGAGAAAGAACAGAGCGTAAAAGAGTTGGGGACCAAGGAGCTGGACAGGAAAGAGTCGGAGGTGAAAGGGGCAGAGGCGAAAGAGCAGGACAGGAAGGAGCAGAGCGCAAAAGAGCCGGAGGTGAAAGGGGCAGGGGCGAAAGAGCAGGACAGGAAGGAGCAGAGCGCAAAGGAGTCAGAGACGAAAGAGCAGGACAGGAAGGAGCAGAGCGCAAAAGAGCCGGAGGTGAAAGAGCAGGACAGGAAAGGGCAGGGCGCGAAAGAGTCGGAGACGAAAGGGCGGGAGACGACAGAACAGAGCGGGAAAGAGTCAGGGAACGGAGAGCAGGACAGGAAAGAACCAGGGAACGGAGAGCAGGACGGGAAAGAACCAGGGGAAACGGGCGCCCTGACACCTGAGGTTTTGGACAGAGAGGATGGGGAGTATAAGATAGAAGTTTCTATGGAGGGCGGGACAGGGAGAGCGTCTATCGTTTCTCCGGCAGTTGTTCGTGTGTCGGAGGGAAACGGGGTTGCGGTTATTGAGTGGAGCAGCCCGGATTTTGATTATATGGTCATAAGTGGAGAGCGGTATCTGCCTGTTCAATCTCAGGGAAATTCTGTGTTTGAGATTCCGGTTTTGGCCCTTGATAAGGAGATTGAGGTGATCGCGGATACGGTTGCCATGAGCAGTCCCCACGAAATCCCGTACACTATCGTATTTCATGGGGATACCATGAGAAAGAACGTAGGGGGAAGAGGGAGGCTGGCTGTGATATTGGTTCTGGCAGTGGCGGCCGGTGGGGCAGGCTGTGTTTTCAGATATAGGCACAGAAAGAAACATGACGGGGATACGTAAAAGCAGCAGGGTGTCAGAGAATGTAATGGCGGTATTCAGATGAAAAAAGTGAGGCGGGAGGCGTGGCGGCGATGAAGCAGAAGGACAGAGGATGGCCGGTTTTATTTGGCGCGCTGATTCTTATTGTGTACATACTTGGGGGATGCGGTTTTGGAGGATCCGGGGCGGATGGCACAGGGGAATCCGGCTGGGGAACCGTGGAGAGGGACCGGGATATCAGCGGGGAGCTTGTGTATTCAGGGAGTATGGAGCTGCGGTTTGCCAGGGGATTTTTTGTGGACTATTATGAGGGCGGATATGGGTTGATCGGGGTAAGGGATGGAAGGCGGTATCTGGTGGTTCCGGAGGACGGGCAGGCGCCAATGGATCTGGAGGAGGATATTGTGGTGCTGAAACAGCCTGTGGAGAATATTTATCTTGTGGCTACGGCTGTGATGGATATGGTCTGTGAGCTGGACGGGCTGGATCTGATCGGGTTTTCGGGCCAGAGGGCGGAGGGATGGAGTATGGAACCGGTGAGGACAAGGATGGAGGAGGGGCGGATTTTATACGCGGGCCGGTATGATTCGCCGGATTATGAATTGATCGTGTCCAGGGGATGTTCTCTTGCTATTGAAAATAACATGATTACTCACTGTCCGGAGGTTGGGGAGAAGCTGGAGAGCTTTGGGATACCGGTGCTGGTGGATTCTTCCAGCTATGAGAGCCATCCTCTTGGAAGGGTGGAGTGGGTAAAGCTGTACGGTGTTCTGCTTGGCAGGGAGAAGGAGGCGCAGGAGGCATTTGACAGGCAGGAAAAGGCCCTGGAACGGGTTGTAAGTCAGGAGGCGTCGGGAAAGACAGCGGCGTTTTTCTACATCACTGCCAACGGCATGGTCAGCGTCAGGGCGTCTTCGGATTACATACCTGCCATCATCAGGCTGGCGGGAGGACGGTACATATTTGAGGATCTGGGTGAGGAGGGAGGCCGTTCTACGGTGACCATGCAGCTGGAGGAGTTTTATCACAGGGCTAAGGAGGCGGATTTTCTGATTTACAACAGCGCCATAGACGGGGAGATGGAGACAGTGGAGGAACTGATCCGTAGGGAAGAACTGTTGAAGGATTTTAAGGCGGTGAAGCAGGGAAATGTGTGGTGTACGGACAGGGATCTGTACCAGCGGTCTATGGCAGCGGGACAGCTGCTGGAGGATATTCACAGTATGCTGTCAGGGGACGGGGACAGGCAGGGGGAAATGATGTACCTGTACAGGCTGGGACAGGAGGAGGGAACGGATGGAGAACGTTAGAAGAGGACGGCCGGGAGGGGCTTTGGCAGTTCTGGGGATTGGCAGCTGTTTTCTCCTTGGGTGCAGTGGGTTTTGGGGGAGTATTTCC
The DNA here is from genome assembly GCA_910585645.1 of uncultured Hungatella sp. Lineage (GTDB taxonomy): Bacteria > Bacillota > Clostridia > Lachnospirales > Lachnospiraceae > UBA3402. The sequence goes on from CAJUFP010000073.1 coordinate 23,046, forward strand.
ATTCCTTTTGGGGAGTTTTTGGGGTTTCTGGCAGGGGAGGGGATGGAGGAGACTTACAGGCGGATCGTGGTGGATATTCGTCTTCCAAGAGCGGCGGCCGGGTTTTGGCTGGGAGGGGCTTTAGCATTGTCCGGGTATCTTCTCCAGACCTTTTTTCACAATCCCATAGCTGGGCCTTTTGTTCTGGGGATTTCGTCGGGGGCTAAGCTTGCGGTGGCTCTGGTGATGGTGTGTTTTCTTGGCCGGTCTGCGGCGGTCAGTTCGGGGGTTCTCATAGGGGCTGCTTTTGGGGGAGCCCTTCTTTCTATGGGGTTTGTGCTATTGATGTCCAGGAAAGTGGACAGCATGGCATTGCTGGTCATCAGCGGGGTGATGGTGGGGTATATCTGTTCTGCGGTGACGGATTTTGTGGTGACTTTTGCCGACGACGCGGAGATCGTGAATCTTCACAACTGGTCCAGAGGCAGTTTTTCGGGAATGGCCTGGGGCCATGTGCGTGTGATGGCAGGGGTTTTGTCGGCGGCTGTTGGGGCGGTCTTTTTTCTGGCAAAGCCTATAGGGGCTTATGAGCTGGGGGAGGAGTACGCAAAGAGCGTCGGGGTAAATGTGGCGGGGCTGCGGGTGCTGCTGGTTGTGCTTTCCAGTGTTCTTTCCGGCTGTGTGGCGGCGTTTGCGGGGCCGGTGTCGTTTGTGGGCATCGCGGTTCCCCAGCTGGTTAAGCGGTTTATCGGCACAGGGAGCCCGCTGTGGATGATTCCGGCGTGTTTTCTTGGGGGGAGCATGTTTTGTATGGGGTGTGATCTGATTGCCAGAACCGTGTTCGCGCCTGTGGAGCTTGGCATCAGTACGGTTACGGCTGTGTTTGGGGCGCCGGTGGTGCTTTGGGTGATGGCAAGGCGGAGGTTTGGGCGGTCATGAGAGAGTATTTTTTTCGGGTGAAGGGTTTGTGGGCGGGGTATGAGGGGAAGGCGGTTGTGAGGGATGTGGAGCTTGGGCTTTGCAAGGGGGAGATTTTGAGTCTGATCGGGCCTAACGGAGCGGGAAAGTCTACGGTTTTAAGGAGTATTGCCGGGCAGCTTAGGGATATGGGGGGAACGGTCTATCTGGGCGGGGAGCCTGTTTTGGAGATGAAGAGGCAGCAGCGGGCCAGGAGAATGTCCGTGATGTTTACAAAGGGGCCGGGGACGGAGATGATGACCTGCCGGGACGTGGTGGCAATGGGGCGGTACCCCTATACCGGGCGTTTTGGGGTGTTGTCCTCCGGGGATGAGAGGATTGTGGATGAGGTGATGGAGCTGGTCCATGTAAGGGAGCTTGGAGGGACGGATTTTAACCGGGTCAGCGACGGGCAGAGGCAGAGGGTTCTGCTTGCAAGGGCATTGTGCCAGGAGCCGGAGATCGTGATTTTGGATGAGCCGGTGACGTTTCTGGATGTGAGGTATAAGCTGGAGTTTCTGTCCGTGCTTCAGGAGCTGAGGAGGGGAAAGGGACTTACGGTGATCATGTCTCTTCATGAGCTGGAGCTTGCCAGGCGGGTGTCGGATAAGGTCCTGTGTCTTAAGGGGGAGTATGGGGGGAGATTTGGGACGCCGGAGGAGATTTTTGTTCCGGGTGCCATGGAGGAGCTTTTTGGAATCAGTACAGGGAGTTTTGATGAGCGGGGCGGGGGTGTGGAACTTAAGCGGCCCCAAGGGCAGGGGGAGCTGTTTGTTATTGCCGGAGGCGGGACGGGGCAGGAGGTGTTTCGCAGGCTGCAGCGGGAGGGCAGGCCTTTTTCCACGGGGATTATTTATGATAATGATCTGGATTATCCGGCGGCAAGGGCGCTGGCTTGTGAGGCGGTTACCACAGGGGCTTTTGAGCCGGTGGCCCCAGGTGTTGTCCGCAGGGCGAAGGAGCTGATGGACCGGTGCGGCCGGGCGGTGTGCGGCCGAAAGGCCATAGGGAGTCTTGATCTGGCTAACCGGGAGCTTTTGGAGTACGCGAAGGGGACGGGGATGCTGGTTGAAATGGAAGGGTGTGGAAGTGCTTGGACAGGATGAGGATTAAAGAGAAGGAAAAGCCGGATCAGCTGAATTATGGAAGGGTGTGGAAGTGTTTGAACAGGATGAGGAGGATGGAATGGCAAAGGTGATTATGGTTCAGGGGACCATGTCAGGGGTTGGGAAAAGCCTTCTGGCGGCGGGATTGTGCAGGGTCATGAGGCAGGACGGGTATCGGGTGGCGCCGTTTAAGTCCCAGAATATGGCTCTTAATTCGTTTGTGACGGAGGAGGGGCTGGAGATGGGGAGAGCTCAGGTGATGCAGGCGGAGGCCGCGGGGGTGAAGCCTTTGGTGTGCATGAACCCGGTGTTGCTAAAGCCTGTGAGCCATATCGGGTCCCAGGTGATCGTCAATGGGCGGGCCCTGGGCAATATGAGCGCCAGGGAGTATTTTGCGTATAAGAGGAAATTGGTTCCGGATATTAAAAGGGCTTTTCATAGATTGGCGGATATGGCGGATATTGTTGTGATTGAGGGGGCCGGAAGTCCGGCGGAGATTAATCTGCGGGACCATGATATTGTGAATATGGGGCTGGCGGCTATGGTGGACGCTCCGGTGATCCTGGTGGGGGATATTGACAGGGGAGGGGTGTTTGCCCAGCTTCTGGGGACGCTGATGCTGCTTTCTCA
>CAJUFP010000074.1 GCA_910585645.1 uncultured Hungatella sp.
CATTATACTATACGTCAATTATATACACAAGTATTTTAAGGACAGACTACTAGGAGGGGTTAAAATGAAGGTATTGGTTATCGGCGGTGTGGCGGCGGGCACCAAGACAGCCGCGAAGATGAAGCGGGAGGACAGAAGCGCCCAGGTGGTGGTGATTACTAAGGGGAAGGATATTTCTTACGCGGGCTGCGGACTTCCCTACTATGTGGGAGGGGTGATTGAGGAGCCGGGGGAGCTGATCGTCAACACCCCGGAAACGTACAGCGCCCTTACCGGGGTGGAGGTTTTTACGGGGAAGGAGGCAGTGGCGGTCAGAACCGGGGAGAAGGTTGTGGAGGTCAGGGATGAGGATACCGGGGAGACGGAATCTTTCTCCTACGACAAGCTGGTGATCGCCACAGGGGCTTCCCCTGCCGTGCCGCCTGTGGAAGGGGCGGACCTGTCCGGCGTGTTTACCATGCGCGCCCCTCACGATGCCATCCGGGTGCGGGAGTTTGTGGAGCAGAACCAGGTGAAGCGGGCCGTGGTGGTTGGCGCGGGATTTATCGGTCTGGAGATGGCGGAGAATTTGCGGCAGAAGGGCGTGGCGGTGACGGTCATTGATTTCGCGTCCCAGATCCTGCCGGGGATTCTGGACGAGGAGATGGCGGCTTTTGGCAGGAAGCATCTGTTAAAGAGCGGCATCCGGGTGATCACGGGGACAAAGGCAGAGGTTATCCGGGGCGACGGTAAGGTGACGGGGGTGAAGACTACAGCGGGAGAGCTGGCCTGTGACCTTGTGATTATGGCGGCCGGGATCCGGCCAAACACGGCGTTTTTGGAGGGCAGCGGCATTGACATGAACCGGGGGACCATTGTGGTGGACCAGTGTTTGAGGACCAGCCAGCCGGATGTGTACGCGGTTGGGGACTGTGTTCAGGTGGTTAACCGGATCACGGGAAAGCCGCAGTGGTCGCCTATGGGATCTTCGGCCAACTTGGAGGGGCGGACTCTGGCCCAGATCCTGGGGGGAGAGGACAAGCGGTATCCAGGTGTTTTGGGGACCGGCGTGGTGAAGCTGCCGGGGCTTAACTGCGGGCGCACAGGGCTTACCCAGGTCCAGGCGAAGGAGGCAGGATATGATGTGGAGACGGTTCTGGCGGTGACGGATGATAAGGCCCACTATTACCCGGACGCGGCGTTTTTTGCCACCAAGCTGATCGCGGAGAGAGGGACCCACCGGCTTCTGGGCATGCAGGTGTTTGGCCCCGGGGCGGTGGACAAGATGGTGGATATCGCGGTTATGGGGATCAATATGGGGGCAAGGCTGGAGGATTTTGAGAACAGCGATTTTGCCTACGCGCCGCCGTTTTCCACAGCGATCCACCCCTTTGTCCAGGCGGTTTACATTCTGTTAAATAAATTAAACGGGGACATGGTCAGCATGACTCCCGCCCAGTACGCAGCCGGAAAAGCCAGGGGCTACCGGGTGCTGGACGTGGCTCCTTCACCCACCATCCGGGGGGCCAAATACATCGACCTGGGCAAGGTGAACGGGGCTTTAGAGGGCGTGGACAAGGAGGAGAAACTGCTTTTGGTGTGCGCCAAGGGGAAGCGGGGGTATTTTCTCCAGAACCGGCTTCGGGCTTTGGGATATGAGCATACGGTGGTGCTGGAGGGAGCTGCCTTCTTTAACGACGTGAAGGTGGAGAATGTTGAGGGCCAGGTTTCCAAGGAGGAGGAGACCAGGGTTAAGGCTTTGGGATTTTTGAAGGACAAGAGGACGCCTGACCGGTTTAACGGCAGGGTTATTACGAGAAACGGAAAGATCACGGCCGGGGAGGCCAGGGCCATCGCCGAGGCGGCGGAGCGGTTCGGAAGCGGTCAGGTGACCATGACGTCCCGGCTGACCATGGAGATCCAGGGGGTTCCTTTTGAGAATATTGAGCCTTTGCGGGAGTTCCTTCTGGGAGAAGGGCTGGAGACCGGGGGAACCGGGTCCAAGGTGCGGCCGGTGGTTTCCTGCAAGGGGACCACATGTCAGTACGGGCTGATCGATACCTTCGGGCTGTCGGAGGAGATCCATGAAAGGTTTTTCCACGGGTACGCGGGGGTGAAGCTTCCCCACAAGTTTAAGATCGCTGTGGGAGGGTGTCCCAACAACTGCGTGAAGCCGGACCTGAATGACCTGGGGATCATCGGGCAGAGGATCCCCCAGATCGATCCGGCAAAGTGCAAAGGGTGCAAGGTCTGTCAGGTGGAGAACAACTGTCCCATCAAGGTGGCGGCTCTGACGGACGGGAAGATCGCCATTGACGCGGAGGCGTGCAACCACTGCGGAAGGTGCGTCGGCAAGTGTCCCTTTGGGGCTGTGGAGGAGTCGGCCACAGGATACCGGGTGTACATCGGCGGCCGCTGGGGCAAGAAGGTGGCCCAGGGCAGGTATCTGGACAAGGTGTTTGGGGACAAGGATGAGGTGCTGGCTGTTGTGGAGAAGGCCATCCTTCTGTTCAGAGAGCAGGGCGTCACAGGAGAGCGGTTTGCGGATACGGTGGCAAGGATCGGGTTTGAGGAGGTGCAAAGGCAGCTTTTGGCCGATGATCTGCTGGCCAGGAAACAGGAGAATATCGCGGCAAAGAAGCATCTGACAGGCGGGGCTACTTGTTAGGGAGTTGAACTTAAAGTTCCGTTTTATCCGTGCCAGGGAGACTTCTTTATAACCTGAATTTATGTCATGTATTCCGATTACGTAGTTGACAAATCTCACTGCCATTGATAAGATTAGAGGAAACATTATATTTAAGGAAAGCAGGAGATTTATGGATAGGATCGTATTGTCATTGCTGGTGGACAACACAGCCGGCGTTTTAAGCCGGGTGGCAGGGTTGTTCAGCCGCAGAGGTTATAATATTGAGAGTCTTACGGTGGGGGTGACGGCGGATGAGCGGTATTCCCGCATGACCGTGGTGTCCACCGGGGATCAGGAGATCTTAGAGCAGATCGAGAAGCAGCTTCGGAAGCTGGAGGATGTGAGGGATATTAAGGAGTTAAAGCCGGGCCGCTCCGTGTATCGGGAGCTGATCATGGTGAAGGTAAAGGCCAACGCCAGCCAGAGGCAGGCAGTCAGCGCCATCTCCGACATTTTCCGGGCCACGATCGTGGACGTTGGAAAGGAGTCCCTGACGGTTATGCTCACCGGGGACCAGTCCAAGCTGGACGCCCTTATTAATCTTCTGGAGGATTACGAGATTCTGGAACTGGCCAGGACAGGCCTTACGGGTCTTTCCAGAGGGGCGGAGGATGTGCGGTATCTGCCGTGATCTTACCCGGTACATGGATGCACGAATGTACGCGTGAATGAATGAAAAGATGTACCAGGGTCTGACGCGCTTAGGTCCGGAGGGAGGAATCCCGCTCTGACGGGCGCCGCTTTGCGCAATGTATGCTGAAGGTATCTGCAAAGGCCGGATATACGGTGAGCGTATCCTCCGGCCCAGCCGCCTTTAAACATAGTCGGGAACATACGGTTCCTTTCAGTAAAACAGGAAATTCAGGAGGAAGAAGTTATTATGGCAAGAATTTATTATCAGGAAGACTGTAATCTGTCCATGTTGGATGGCAAGACCATCGCGGTGATCGGCTACGGCAGCCAGGGACATGCCCACGCCCTTAACGCCAAGGAGTCGGGGTGCGATGTGATCATCGGGCTTTACGAGGGGAGTAAGTCCTGGGCTAAGGCCGAGGCTCAGGGATTTCAGGTGTACACCGCGGCGGAGGCAGCCAAGAGGGCTGACGTGATCATGATCCTGATCAACGACGAGCTGCAGGCCGACATGTACAAAAAGGATATTGAGCCTAATCTGGAGGCAGGCAATATGCTGATGTTCGCCCATGGGTTTAACATTCATTTTGGCTGCATCAAGCCGCCTAAGGATGTGGATGTGACCATGATCGCGCCTAAGGGACCGGGCCATACGGTCCGCTCCGAGTACCAGGAGGGCAAGGGTGTTCCCTGTCTGGTGGCAGTGGAGCAGGACGCCACAGGCAAGGCTCTGGACAAGGCTTTGGCCTACGCTCTGGCCATCGGCGGCGCCAGGGCCGGGGTGCTGGAGACTACGTTCCGCACGGAGACGGAGACAGACTTGTTCGGCGAGCAGGCGGTTCTGTGCGGCGGCGTGTGCGCCCTGATGCAGGCAGGTTTTGAGACTCTGGTTGAGGCTGGCTATGACCCAAGGAACGCTTATTTTGAGTGTATCCATGAGATGAAGCTGATCGTGGATCTGATCTACCAGTCCGGTTTCGCGGGCATGAGGTATTCGATCTCCAACACGGCTGAGTACGGCGATTATGTGACCGGGCCGAAGATCATCACCGAGGAGACGAAGAAGGCGATGAAGAAGATCCTGTCTGACATTCAGGACGGGACCTTTGCCAAGGAGTTCCTTTTGGATATGTCCCCGGCAGGCCGTCAGGTTCATTTCCAGGCCATGAGAAAGCTGGCGGCGGAGCATCCGGCTGAGAAGATCGGCCAGGAGATCCGGAAGCTGTACAGCTGGAACAATGAGAGCGACAAGCTGATCAACAATTAAATGTGAAGGACGGCGCCTAAGCCGGGGCAGAGTTTGCCCCGGGCGGGCGCTGTTTTTTGTTGCGCGAAAACGTGCGGGCATGTCTGATTTACGCGGATTTTGTGTTTGCGTCACAGGATCCGCTGGGGTTCGGTCATTTTCCGAAAATCGGGAGGACATATTATCCACTTATGGTCAGTAAAATCAGGACAGGGTAAGATAGGGGGGAGACGTTAAGTTCCCCCTGTTTTTTTGTATGACCGGGGGAGCGGCAAAAGATGAGGAGGATATGATGGGAACGATGTACGGATATGCCCGGGTCAGCACCAAGGAACAGAGGGAGGACCGGCAGCTGCGGGCTTTTAGCGGAATGAAGCTTCGACAGGAGAATATTTATGTGGACAAGCAGTCGGGAAAGGATTTTGAGCGGCCTATGTACAAGCGGATGGTGCGGAAGATGAAGGAGGACGACCTTCTGTATATAAAGAGCATTGACAGGCTGGGGCGCAATTATGGGGAGATTCTGGAGCAGTGGAGGCATTTGACAAAGGATAAGAAGGTGGATATCGTGGTGCTGGATATGCCCCTTTTAGATACCCGGCGGGGGAAGGATCTGATGGGAACTTTTTTGAGCGATGTGGTTTTGCAGGTGCTGTCCTTTGTGGCGGAAAATGAGCGGAAGAATATCAGGGAGAGGCAGAAGGAGGGCATCGAGGCAGCAAAGCTGCGGGGCGTCCAGTTTGGCAGGCCTAAAAGTCCGCTGCCGGAGAATTTTGAGCAGCTGAGCAGCAGGTGGCTGTCAGGGGAGATCTCGGGCAAGCGGGCGGCGGAGCTGTGCGGCATGTCCCTGACCACCTTCCGCAGAAGGAGCATCAGCCTGGGGCAGGGGGATGAGGAGGAGTATGAGCAGGAGTTTGGGGCGATGTGAGAGGAGGCGTACTTTTTTGGGCGGATTACATATGATAGGGTATGTGGAGTACCGCGGGAAGTTCTTCGGGACCCGGGACAGGAGTGGGACAGGGGATTTCCAAAAAGAGCAGGTATGAGAAGGAGGCAATGTATGGGGACAAAGCTGGAGGTAAGAAATCTGTGCTATTCTTACCACGCCCTGGAGGGGGAGACGAAGGCTCTTGATGAGATTTCTTTTGATGTGAGAGACGGAGAGTTTTTTGCCATCGTGGGGCCGTCAGGGTGCGGGAAATCAACGCTTTTGTCTCTCCTTTGCGGGCTGATTGAGCCTGAGGAGGGCAAGATCTTGATAGACGGGAAGGCCAGAGGGGAGAGCGGCGCGGCCATCGGGTATATGCTGCAGCGGGATCACCTGTTTGAGTGGAGGAGTATTTTGTCCAATGTGTCTTTGGGGCTGGAGATCCAGAACCGGATGGATGACAAGGCTAAAAAGGAGCTTCTGGAGATGCTCTCTGCCTACGGGCTGGACCAGTTTCAGGACGCGAAGCCGGGGCAGCTTTCCGGAGGCATGCGCCAGAGGGCGGCCCTGATCAGGACGTTGGCTTTAAAGCCGGATATTCTTTTGCTGGACGAACCGTTTTCGGCTCTGGATTATCAGACCAGGCTGGAAGTGTGCGATGACATCAGCACGATTATCAGAACCAGGAAAAAGACGGCGATCCTTATTACCCATGATCTGTCCGAGGCTATCTCTGTGGCGGACAGGATCCTGGTGTTAAGCAGCAGGCCGGCCAGGGTGAAGGCTGTTATGGAGATCTCTTTTGGGAAGGAGTTTGACCGGCCTCTGGCAAGACGGAACGCGCCGGAGTTCTCGGCTTATTTTAATGAGCTGTGGAGGGAATTGAAGACAGGCGGATGAGAGGGGCGGCTTGATTAAGGCGGCTTTCCGTGTTAAGATGGTACAAAAGAGGCGCGGAGAGGAGCTAAGGCATGGACGGGAAAAGAAAGCTGCCTATTGGGGTCGAGGATTTTGAAAAGATACGCACGGAAGATTTTTATTATGTGGACAAAACGGGGCTAATAGGGGAGCTGCTCTACAGCTGGGGGGAAGTGAACCTTTTTACCAGGCCCAGGCGGTTTGGAAAATCTCTGAATATGAGCATGTTCAAGGCGTTTTTTGAGTACGGGTGTGAGGAACGGCTGTTTGAGGGGTTGGAGATCAGCAGGGAGCCGGGGCTGTGCGAGAAGTATATGGGGCGGTTTCCGGTGGTGTCCGTGACCTTAAAGGGGGTGGAGGCCAGGGATTTTGCGGGGGCAAAGGCCATGGCGGCTTCGGTCATAGGGCGGGAGGCTATGAGATTTTCGTTTCTGGCAGACAGCGGCAGACTTTCCCCGGAGGAGAGAAAGCGGTATGGTCAGCTGGTTAAAGTGGACGAAGAGGGGAAGACTGGGTTTCTTATGGCGGAGGAAGTGTTAAAGGACAGCCTTCTGACGCTGACCCAGCTTCTCATGAGGCATTATGGACAGAAGGTGATTCTGCTCATCGACGAGTATGACGTGCCTCTGGACAAGGCGCGGCAGTATGGCTACTATGAGGAGATGGCAGGCCTGGTGAGGAATATGCTGGGACAGGCTTTAAAAGGCAATGACAGCCTGCAGTTCGCGGTGCTGACCGGGTGCCTGCGCATTGCCAGGGAGAGTATTTTTACAGGGCTGAACAATTTTAACGTGTTGTCTATTACGGACGTCCGTTTTGATGAGCGTTTTGGGTTTTCCGATGGGGAAGTTAAGGAAATGCTGGAGTATTATGGCCTGGAGGCCTGTTATGGGCAGGTGAAGGAGTGGTATGACGGATACCGCTTTGGGAGGGTGGACGTGTACTGTCCGTGGGATGTGATAAATTATGTAAATGTTCTGAGGTGGGATCCGGGGGCGGCCCCCAGGGCGTTCTGGGTCAATACCAGCGAAAACCACATCATCCGGCGATTTCTGCAGATGGCTTCCTCCAGGACCCGGCGGGAGGTGGAACGCCTCCTTGCAGGGGAGTGTGTGAAAAAGAGGGTGAGCCAGGAGCTGACTTACGGGGAACTGTATGGAAGTATGGAGAACTTATGGAGCGTATTGTTTACCACGGGATATCTGACGTATCGGGACCAGGGGGAGGATGATGTGTATTCTCTGGCGATTCCGAACCTGGAGGTGAGGAAGATCTTTGAGGAGCAGGTCATGGCGTGGTTTCGGGAGGAGGCCGCAAAGGACGGGAGTATGCTGGATGGGTTCTGCGAGGCCTTTGCCAGAGGGGACGCAGAGACGGTAAAACGGTTGTTTACGGCTTACCTGCAAAAGACCATCAGCATACGGGATACCAGTGTGAGGAAGGAGAAAAAGGAAAATTTCTATCACGGTATTTTGCTGGGGCTGTTAAGCCGCCGGGAGGACTGGGATGTGGATTCCAATGTGGAATCCGGGGATGGATTCAGCGACATTCAGGTGGAGATGGATGCGGAAGGGATCGGCATTGTCATAGAGGTGAAGTACGCGGATGGAGGGAATCTGGAGGCAGGGTGCAAGAAAGCGTTGAGGCAGATTGAACAGCTGGGGTATGAACAGCGGCTTCGTGAGGACGGGATGTCTAAGATCTTTAAATATGGGATTGCCTGTTGGAAGAAGACCTGCATGGTACGGGTGGAGGCAGGGTGATAGAAACATTTCCGGGCCATGACATAATATAAACTATAATCAGGAAAGGGGGAAAATGGATGAGTGACCTTTCCATGTCTCAACAGGAATTTCTTGCCAGGGAGAAACTGCACAAACGGCAGGTGAGAATTTGCCGCGCCATGGTTCTGGTGCTTTTGCTGGCGCTGTGGGAGCTGTGTACGCAGCTTGGTCTGATGGATTCTTTTATTTTCAGTTCCCCTGTAAGGATCTGGAAATGTTTTCTTGTTATGGCTGGGGACGGGAGTATTTTTCACCATATCGGGGTGACGCTTTTTGAGACGCTTGTGAGTTTTTGTCTGGTGGTGGCTGTGGGGGTGGCCGCGGCTGTGGCCCTGTGGGGAAGCCGGAGCCTTTCGGAGGTTCTGGAGCCCTACCTGGTGATGTTAAACAGTCTGCCAAAGTCCGCGCTGGCGCCGCTGCTGATTGTGTGGATGGGGAACAATATGAAGACCATCATCGTGGCAGCGGTGTCCGTGGCGGTGTTTGGGTCTATTTTGACGCTGCACACAGGGTTTATGCAGACAGACCCGGATAAGATCCGGCTGATCCGGTCTCTTGGAGGGACAAAGAGGGATGTGCTGACTAAGGTGCTGATCCCCTCGTCGGTTCCTCTGATCATCAGCAATATGAAGGTCAATGTGGGATTGTGCCTGGTGGGCGTGATCATCGGGGAGTTTCTGTCCGCAAAGGCGGGGCTGGGATATCTGATTATCTACGCGTCACAGGTGTTTAGCTGTGAGTACGGGGGGATAGGATTGAGGATAGGAGACATCAATTTTTTCCATTCTATGCCACAGTCCTGTTTTTTTGTCCGCGGTAAATCCCAAGACCTGCAAGGGCGGCGATCACGCCCAAAACGAAAACCGCCATAACCGGATAGCTGACACACATACCGAACACCTGAAACATTTTAAATCCCCCAAACACCTCCTTGATCAGCGTGACATTGGCCAGTCCAAAGTCAATCAGAGGCTGGAACCTCTGTGTGACAGTATCACCCATTGCGGCCAGACCTACGTTGATAAACAGGATGGCAAGGCTTACCCCCACTGTGGCCATCTGGCTTTTCATTCGTGATGAAATAAAGCCGATGATAAGGCTGTAGACTGCCCCTGTAAAAATGATCCATACTGCTCCGACTACAGCAAACTGCCACGTCTGAAATCCAAACATGGATCTTGCGTACGTTGGAACAGATTGAATGGCGGCGTTCCAGCCATGAAGGCTGGCGTGTGGAAGAAAGCCAAACATAAAGGTAGCCGTTACATAGATCAGCGTTACGATAACAGACGCGGCCAATATGCTGAACAGCTTTGCCGTGACGATCTTCCTTCTGCCGCTTCTGGAACTTAAAATCAGGTGATCCATACCGGTTGATTGTTCCACGGCAAATACCGGGGCAATGATAAACGTCAGGGGGATAAATAGCAGAAACTGCATCATATGTTCGCCCCAGTTGACAAACAGGTTCTCCCACAGCAGGATATTTGCAAATTTAGGCTCGCCAAGGGCGGTCAGCCTTTTTAAAGAATCGGAAAGCTTTGCGTACGCGGATGTATGCTGTTTCCCCTGCATTTCGAGTTCAGATAATTTGGACTCTAAAAGCGCGATTCCATAGGGCTCCTCAGCGCTTTCCGGCGGCGTCCCGTTCCAATATTCATCTACTCTTTCCGTAAATTCATTGTATTTCAGCGCCAGCATTATTTCAGGCTGGTCTTTGACGCTTCTGGCAATCATTCGGGAATCCGTGCCATAACGGGCGCTTACTTCTCCATATACGTTTTTCGCCCAGGCGGCTTTCCCCGCGTCAAGGGGTCCCTCATAGCCGGCTGCCAGCTCCTCATAAACACGATAACTTTTGCCGCTTCCGATTAAAAACATGGAAGTCACGAAACCCGTCAGGCTGTAAAGGATAAACAGGCAGACAAGCAGGCTTATCGTTTTCTTGTTGAGCAGCAGCTTTCGAAATTCAAAATAAAATAATGACATCACACGATCTCCTTTCGTTTGCGGCATTTTCCCTCATTGCCCGTGAAAATTAAAAATATACAGATACGCGTCTTCCAGATTCGGCACGGCTGCCGCCGCGTTGTCCCCGGGTTTTGAGTTTGCGATTACCCGTACTTCCATAAGCCCATCCTTTGCCGTCACATTGCTGATTACGGCCTGCTTCTGGTACTCCACAAGATCTTTTGCGGGCATTTCCATGAGCCAGACCTTGCCGGCCATCATTTGGACATATTCCCCGCTGCTGTGCATATGATGAATCACGCCATACTCCATCATCATAATCTGCGCGGCAATCTGCTCCACATCCGATACAATATGGGTGGAAAGCAGTACCAGACGGTCTTTGGAATAGGCGGATATGATGTTCCGGAACTTGATGCGCTCAAACGGGTCAAGGCCGGAAGTGGGTTCATCCAGGATCAAAATCTCGGGATTATCAAGAAGCGCCTGCGCGATGCCGAGCCTGCGCTGCATCCCTCCCGAATAAGTGGAGCAACGCCGTCCTAAATCCTCCTGCAATCCTACACAATCCGCCAGTTCCTCAATCCGCTTTTTTGCGTATGTTTTTTCCATGCCTTTTAACGCGGCAGAATATTCCAGATAATCCCTGCCGGTAAAATCACTGTAAAATCCCACATCCTGCGGCAGATACCCTATTTTCGCCCTGTACTCGTCGCCTGCGCCGCGAATGTCCCTGCCATTATAGAGCACCCGTCCTTTGTCCGGGCGCAGCACATCCGCCATAATGCGGATCATCGTCGTCTTCCCTGCGCCATTGGGGCCAAGGAGCCCGTAAACCCCCGTTCCCATTGTGACGGAAATGCCCTTTAGAACCTTCTTGTCTTTATAGCTTTTTTCTATGTTTTCAAATTGCAATTCCATAAATGCCTCCTTTCTATGCTTATCTTGGCGCTCCGCCTCCCCGCATTGTCCTTGCTGCTTTTACCGTGGAAAAGTCTGCCTGATTAAACTTTCCAACACTTAACCCAAAGAAAACCGTTCCCATAAGAACCGTGATCATAAGCCCCATGACCGGAGTTATGGTAAAGTCGTGAAGGTTAAATGCCATTCCCTCCCGCACCAGTTCGGCAGAACTCATTTTGTACGCCCCAAGGGCGATATACCGGAAAATAGACGTCACATAGGTAAGCGGATTCAGGTATACCACGGGAAGGAGAAATCCGGGCATCATGGTAGTCGGTATATACGCGCCGGAAACAAAGGTCAGCGGCATCATAATCATGGAGCTGATGGTCTGGAACGAAGGAGAGTTGCGGGATACGGTGGCTAAAAACAGACCCACTGCGCTGAAGGTCATTGCTGAAATCAGCATTACCACAACCAGCAGCAAACTCTGAAGGGCGTTGATTTTAAATCCGATGAACAGGCTGATCATCATGGTAAGCGTCCCCTGCAAAGTGGAAACGACCGCCCCTGATAGGATATTTCCGATGGAGATCTGGGAACGCGCAATGGGCGCGACCATGACCTCTTTCATATATCCGTCCGCGATATCCGATAAGATATCTGACGAATGGTTGATGCCCGTCTGAAAAACAGTCATAATAATGACGCCGGCAATCAGATAATTCGTGGGTTCGCCAAAGCCGCTCATGGATGATTTCATCATAAAAGAAAACATCACCAGCATGAACATGGACATCACCATGCTCCCGATCATCCTCCCCCTGTTTCTGGTATAATTTAACAAATTCCTCTGTATAATTGCTGTAACCGGATTCATGACTGTCTGATCTCCTTTCCTGTGATTGCGAGGAAAACCTCGTTTAATGTTCCGTTTTTTGCCTCAAAATCAAGAATCGTATCTCTGCACTCTGACAGAATGGGAAGCGCGTCAGACGCTTTCTTTGTGTGGAATACAACCCTGTTTTCTGCTTTCTCATAAGAGATCTTGTGCTGCTCCAATATAGTTTCCAGGGGTTTTGTATGCTTACAGCTTACATCCACTTCGGTTCCCGTATACCGGTGTTTTAGGTTTTCCGGCGTGTCATGGGCAACAATCTTTCCATGATCCATGATCACGACTTTAGAGCATACCTCCGCTTCATCCATATAATGGGTGGTCAAAAAAATCGTCATGTTTTTCTGCTTTTGCATTTTCCGGATATAATCCCATACATTTGCCCTTGTCTGCGGATCAAGCCCGGTGGTGGGTTCATCTAAAAACAAAACTTTTGGAAAATGCACAAGTCCTCTCGCAATCTCCACCCGGCGTTTCATCCCTCCGGAGAGACTGCCCACAACCGCCCTTTTCCAATCGGTAAGCCCCACTAAGTCAAGGGCAAAACGGATCCGCCCCGCAACCTCCTGTTTGGGAACCTTGTAAAAGCTGCAATGGTATTTTAAGTTTTCTTCCACCGTCATTTTGACATCCAGGGTGGAATCTTGAAATACAATGCCGATCTCTTTTCTCACCGCCGCCTTTTCTTTGGAAACATCATGCCCGTTGATCCGGATACTTCCTTCCGTTTTATCCAGGATCGTACACAAGGTATTGATTGTGGTACTCTTGCCTGCGCCGTTGGGGCCGAGAAACGCAAAGACGCTTCCCTCTTCTACAGCAAAAGAAATATCGTCTACTGCCTTGAAATCTCCGTATGTCTTTGAAAAATGTTCTACTTCAATCATTGGATTCATCGCTTATCCTCCTTATCCAAATCGAGTAGGGGGAATGTCCTTTACCACTACTCGCCGCGCAGGGTGCGGCAAAGCCGCTGATTTCCTTGCGCGCCCCTGCGGGTAAAAAATTAAGCCCTATGGATGTATTCCCATAGGACTTATCGCTATAGATTCTATAGTGCCTTTCCGTTATTTATCTGTCCGGTCTGCCGTCAAACGGGCCAAATCTGCCCCTGTCCGGAATGAAACCGTCATAATCCGGTGAAAAGCGTTCCGCTCCCGGTATGTCTGCCGGGCTTCTCCTTCTCCCAAAAGAGCCGAATGCCCGCTCCCGCATAGACATCAGCTGTTCGAATGGCTCTCCGCCCATGCGCTCCCTTGCCTGATCTCTCCAGTCTGCCATATCCTCCTCTCTGTCATCCGCCTCCTGTATTCCAAAGGCCGCGATAATCCTGTCTAAATATTCTCCCAACTGCCGCAATTCCTCCGGTGACAGGCAGTCGAGAATTTCCCGGTAATCTGTCTCAGGCTGCTGAATCGTTTTTCCTTTTTCCGTCAGATGAACAACCATGACCCGTTTGTCCTTTTCAAAGGGCTTACGTTCCACATAGCCGCTTTTTTCCAGTTTATTTAACAGCTCGTTCAGCGATTGCTGCCGAATGCCCAGCAGATACGCTAAGTCCCTGGTCTTAATTTCCGGCTGGATTTTCAACATGGCAAGGATCCTCCCCTGCCCTCTGGTCGGATCGGCAAATGGCCCGGAATGTGCCTGACTGAACATCTGTCGGCGTTTCATGAGCCATTGCAGCGTGGAGAGCTTTTCGTAAACAGCGGTATATATATCATCCATATCACACCTCCCTTATTTTGTACTGGTACTTGTATCTTTTCTTGCTTCGTATTATACAGGTACCATTGCAATTTGTCAATAGTACCTGTACTATTTATCATAAAAAAGTTATGGAAGGAAGCAAAAGGACAGGGTAGAGGCCATATTATTGTAAAAAAGGCAATAAATATGGAGGACAATCCCGATGATCCAAAGGAGGAATCATATATGAACGTTTGCCAAGAGGAACATGCAATTCTCAGCCAGATGGTTAAGCTGCTGGTTCGTGAGAAACTGGTAAGTCCGGAAGAACACCTCCGTTTCCTGGCGCTTTTAAAGGAGGAGGCATAAGTGGCTCTAAAAAGGGCGGTCATCTACTGCCGCTGCAGTACGGAGGAGGAAAGTCAGGCGGACGCTCTTAAAAACCAGGTTTTAGAGAGCGAAGCCTGTATCAGAGAGCAGGGGTGGGTGTTGGTGGACAGATATGTGGAGCTGAAAAGCGGCACCACCACCAAGGGAAGGGCCCAGTATAACAGACTTTTTGATGATCTGACGGCTGACAGGTTTGAGATTATTGTCATCAAGAGCCAGGATCGGCTTATGCGGAATGTGAAGGACTGGTATCTGTTTTTGGACAGAATGTTAAGCCACGGAAAACGCCTTTTTATGTACATAGAGCGGAAATTTTATACTGCGGATGACGCCCTGATCACCGGAATTAAGGCGATACTGGCAGAGGAATACAGCAGAGAGCTGAGCAAGAAGATCAACAACGCCCACCGGCAGCGCCAGATCAACGGAGGAAAGGCCATGCTGACCTCACGGGCATTCGGGTTTAAAAAAGAGGGTGACGGTTCGCTTAAGGTGGTGGAGGAGGAAGCAGAGATCATCAGAAAAATCTACGCATACAGCGCGGCCGGATACGGAAGCCGGACGATTGCCAATCTGTTTCTGAATCAGGGGTATGTAAAAAGGACGGGAACTACTTTGACGGCAACTTCTGTGGGGCGTATCATCCGCAATCCTCTGTATAAGGGGATCATGGTCATGAACCGGTTTCACTATGATTTTGAAACAAAACAGACAATAAAAGTTCCAAAAGAGCAGTGGATTTATAAAGAAGGGGCAGTCCCTGCCATTGTAGAGGCAGAACTATGGGAACGGGCCAACCAGGCGATGACCGACAGGGGCGTTTCTGTCCGTTGTAAAGGAGCGGGTTTAAAAGGGGACAGTACCGGAACGTACCACCTGTCGGGGAAGATTGTCTGCGGACAGTGCGGGAAGCCCTATTATCGGACATGGAGGCGGGGGTATGCGGATAAGGAGCGTTTTGTGATCGAATGGAAATGCAGCGGTTATCTGGAAAAGGGGAGGAAAGACAAAAGGAGAGGGGATTCGATCAGGAAGGTTGCGAAAGCGTTTGACGGAGGGTGCAACAGTGTTCATCTGGAGGAGAATACTGTTTTTGAACTTCTGGAACAGGTGAGCAGCCGATACTGGGCTTTTAAAGACCAGGATAAAGACAGCATCATCAATCACGCGATTCGAATTCTAAAGAAAGTTTTGGGTGATACGCCGGTTAAGCAGCAGTGGGAACAGGTGGAAAAAGAGGAGAGACGTCTGGAAAGCCAAAAAGACTTTTTGCTTACCAAATTTTTGGAAGGGGTTATCTCTGACAAGGATTACCGGAAAAGGGATGATGTACTGGAACGGGAACTTGCCGGGATCAGGAAGCAAAAGGATGGACTGATCCAGAGAGAATGGGAAATACGGAATCTGGAGCAGCGGATAGAGACCATAAAAAACCGGCTGGAAAACGGGGGAATGGAAAAGGCAATCGTAAATCACATGCTTAAGGATATTCGGGAAATCAGAGTTCATGAGTGGCAGCTGGAAATACGTTTTGATCCTATGAAGATGACGGAGATGTCTTCGGACAACACGGACGCGGATTATGGGATCAGTGCGTGGCTGGATTATCCCTTTGGGCCGGAGACGGAAAGAGGCAGGTATCTGGACCGGCGCAGGATCGTGGAGAAACTGAAAGGAGAGCCGAATACAACGGCCAGAAAACTGGCAGGAGAAATGGGGCGTTCGGTGTACATGGTGAGAAACCGTATGGAAGAACTGATCAAAGGAGGGTATATCCGGTTTCAGGGGAGAGGAGGTCACGGCGTATGGGAAGTGCGAAAGGAGCTTCCCTGTAAAGAGGAAAGCATCAGGGCTGGCGGATTATAGAAATCGTCGGCCCTGTTTATTTTGTCAGTTACTGGCCGGAAGGTTCCCGGGGGGAAAGGTTGTGTTTTCGGGGAAAATTCGTTATACTAAAGACAGAGAAACATGAGTTTGTTTCGGCGTGGCCGAGGTGAAGGAATGTGAGTAGGAGCAGAGGGATAAGAGGAAGGGAGGCGGAAGTTTGAAAAAGATCATAGGAATTGGAAATCAGGATTTTGAAACGATACGGAAACAAGCGTATTTTTATATAGACAAGACACGGTTTATAAAAAAGTGGTGGGAAGGGGGAGACAGCGTAACGCTTATCACCCGTCCCAGAAGATTTGGAAAAACCCTTACTATGAGCATGGTGGAGGCATTCTTTTCTGTCAAGTACGCAGACCGGGCTGACTTGTTTGAGGAACTTAGGGTGTGGGAATCGGAAAAGTTCAGACGGCTTCAGGGAACGTACCCGGTGCTGTTTCTCAGTTTTGCCAATATCAAAGAGACAAATTATGAAATGGCCCGGAGAAAAATCTGTCAGGTACTGGTGAATCTGTATCAGGAGTTTTTGTTTTTGGCGGATCAGGAGATTCTTGGGGATAAAGAAAAAAAGTTTTTCGAATCCGTGTCAGTGGATATGGATGATATGACCGCAACCATGGCTCTGCACCAACTGTCTATCTATTTGGCGCGCTACTACGGCAAAAAGGTGATTATTCTGCTGGATGAGTATGATACGCCTATGCAGGAGGCTTATGTAAATGGATATTGGAGTGAGCTGGTTTCTTTTACCAGAGGGCTGTTTAACTCCACATTTAAGACCAATCCCTATCTGGAGCGGGCCATCATGACAGGGATCACCAGGGTAAGCAAGGAGTCTGTCTTTTCGGATCTGAATAATCTGGAGGTGGTAACTACAACATCGGAAAAATATGGGGATTGTTTTGGTTTTACAGAAGAAGAGGTATTCGCGGCTCTGGACGAGTACGGTTTGTCTGACAGAAGAGGGGATGTGAAGACCTGGTATGACGGATTTAATTTTGGAAACCGGAGGGATATCTATAATCCGTGGTCTATTTTAAATTATCTGGACAAGAAGCGCTTTGCTCCCTATTGGGCCAATTCCAGTTCCAACAGCCTGGCGGGAAAGCTGATTCGGGAAGGCGGCAAAGATCTGAAAACTTCTTTTGAGGAGTTATTGAAAGGAGGGACTGTGACAGCGGAAATAGAGGAGCAGATTGTCTATGAGCAGCTGGATGACAGTGAGCAGGCGACATGGAGCCTCCTTCTGGCAGCCGGATATTTGAAGGTAAAAAAATTAGATGCCTATATGTCTGATTTTGGAGAATGGAAGCAGGAATATGAACTGGAACTGACTAATTTTGAGGTGAGGACCATGTTCCGGGGTATGGTGAGAATGTGGTTTGGAGGCATTGCGGCATCCAATTACAACGATTTTATCAAAGCTTTGCTGTTGGGAGATGTCAGGGCTATGAACGTTTATATGAACAGGGTAGCTATGGCGACGTTCAGTTATTTCGATACGGGGAAGAATCCTTCCGGGGAGGAGCCGGAGAGGTTCTACCACGGTTTTGTGCTGGGACTTATGGTGGAGCTTGGGGACAAGTATATTCTGACCTCTAACCGGGAAAGTGGGTTTGGAAGATATGACGTGATGCTGGAACCCAGAGATCTTAAGCGCGACGGAATCATTCTGGAATTTAAGGTACAGGATTCGGACAGTGAAAAAGAGTTGTCCGATACAATAGACGCGGCGTTAGACCAGATCGATAAAATGAGGTATGAGACGCTTTTGACGGCAAAGGGGATCCCGAAGGAGCGGATACGCAGGTACGGCTTCGCTTTCTGCGGGAAGACCGTGCTGATCGGTGGCGCGTAGAGAGCGGGGGAGCACGGGAAAGAAAGGAGTCGGGACGTGAGATTTTTACATTTGGCGGATCTGCATTTTGGCAAATCCCTGTACGGGGTTTCCCTGATTGACAACAAGGATCAGGAGGTTTGGAGGGATCGGTTTCTGGAAAAAGTGGAGGAGATAAAGCCGGACGCTGTGGTCATAGCCGGGGATATCTACGACAGGAGCGCTCCGTCCGGGGAGGCGGTGACTGTGTTTGACGGCATGCTGACCTGGCTGGAGGACAGGAAGATCCCTGTGCTGATGGTGGCGGGGAACCACGATTCGGGGCAGAGGCTGGCCTTTGCCGGGGATATTCTGGCCAAGCAAAACATCTATGTGGCGGGGATGATGGAGGAAACGGTCCGACGTGTGACCATCCCGGAGAGGGACGGGGCGGGGGAGGTGACCTTTTGGCTCATTCCCTATCTGTTTCCGGCCATGGCCGCGGACAGGCTGGGGGATGAATCCATAAGGGACTATGAGACGGCCATGAGGCGGCTTCTTGAAAGGCAGGATATAGATTTTTCCAGGCGAAATGTGGCTGTTGCCCACCAGAATGTGACCGCCCAGGGCAGGGAGGTGGAGCGGGGCGGTTCGGAGTCTATGGTGGGCGGCGTGGGGCAGATGGATTATCAGGTGTTTGACGGGTTTGACTACGTGGCCCTTGGCCATATCCACTCCTCCTACGCTGTCGGGCGCAGCCAGGTCCGCTATGCCGGGTCCCCTCTGTGCTACCATTTTGACGAGACGAGACAGCCGGCCAAAGGGCCTCTGCTTGTGGAGCTGGGGCCAAAGGGAAGCGAGATCAAGGTGGAGACCATAAAGATTGCGCCTCTTCACCCTATGCGGGACATTAGAGGGACCTATGAGGATATAAAGCGGGGGGAGGAAGAGCGCAAAGCGGAGGGGGAGTATGTGCGGATCGCCATAACGGACCGGAGGGTGACGCCGGAGATATCGGGATTTTTCAGGGAGCTGTTTGGAAAGCGGGGCAGCGTGGTCATGGAGTTCACCTCCGAGTTTCGGGAGTTTGGCGCTCTGCCGGGAAATGGAGGCGCGGGCAGGAGAGAGGAGAAATCCGTGGAGGAATATTTTACCGAGCTGTACCGGGAGCGGAAGGCAGGCGAGGAGCCGGACGAGAAGGAGACCCAGCTGTTTCGCTTTGCGGCGGAGCGGGCCAGAAGCGGGGCGGAGGCAGAGGACTTTCGGGAGGCAATGGAGAGAGACGCGGATGATTTGGTGGAATTTATTTTGGGACAGGAGGAGTAAGGGATGAGACCGGTTATTTTGGAGATGACGGCATTTGGCTCCTATGCCCAGTGGACGTCCATTGATTTTCGCCAGTTTGACCACAACCTGTATCTGATTACCGGGGATACGGGGGCGGGAAAGACCACGATCTTTGACGGGATCATGATGGCTCTGTACGGGGAGGCCAGCGGGGAGGGGGACAACCGGTCCAGAACCTTTGAGATGATGCACTGCGATCACGTGGACCGGTCTGTGGACACGGTGGTAAAGCTGACCTTTGAGCATATGGGGAAAACCCATGTGGTGGAGAGAACCCTCCACTATCTGAAGACCAGGGGGACAGGGGAGTACGCCAAAGCCCAGCAGAAGGCTCAGCTTTGGGAGGAGGATAAGGCTCCCATCAAAAATCCGAAAGCGGTGACTGGCCGCATGGAGGAGCTTTTAGGCATGGACGCTAGGCAGTTTCGCAAGATCGTTATGCTTGCCCAGGGGGAGTTTAAGAAATTTCTGGATGCTGACAGCGATGAGAAAAATAAGATCCTTGGGGAGCTTTTTGACAATTCGGTTTACGTGTACTACCAGGAGCTGTTTGACAGGGCCAGAGATAAGCTGGAAAAGCGGCGCCGGGAGGAGGGGAGCGACAAGATCGTCAGGGCTATGGAGGGATTTTTGCGGCCCCGGGAGATCTCGGAGGAGGACATGGAAATTTACACCCCGGGCCACTCCGGGCTGGAGGAGGCGCTCCTGCAGCTTACCAAGCAGGACAAAGAGGCGGTAAAAGGCCTGGAGGAGAAGATGAAGGAGCGGCAGGGGCGGGAGAACGGCCTGCGGGAACAGCTGGGAAGCGCCAGGGCGCAAAACGCCAAGCTGGAGGAGCTGGCCGGGAAGGAAAAGCTTCTGGAGGATTTGTGGGAGAGGAAGCCGGAGATGGAGCGGCTGGAGAGGGAGACCGACCGGGCTGACCGGGCATTTTACAGGGTGCGGCCTAAGGAGGCTCTGTTTTCCCAGGCAAAGAAGGTGTATGAGGATACCAGAGCAAATGTGGAGCAGTGTCTGGAAAGCCTTAAGGGGCAGAAGGAGGAGAGAAGCCGGAGGGAGAGGGCTTTGGACCAGTGCAGGAGGGAGTATGAGCCGGTTATCAAAGATCTGGACATCCGGATTGCCAACATAGAGAGAGCCATACCGAACTACGAGGCACTGGGTCAGAAAGCCCGGGAGCTTAAGGCGGAGCAGGAGAAAGCCCGGGAGACGGAACAGATCTGGAAGAAGGCCCAGGAGGACAAGAGCCGGACAGAGCAGGAGATCAGGGCAGTGGATGAGGCCATAGAGAGCCTGGACGGGATCGAGGCCAAGACCGTGAGCCTTAAGGCAGCCCTGGACAGAGCCCAGGCGGATCTTAATAAACTGACAGGGGAAAAGGGGATCGAGGCCAGGGTCCGGGAGATCCATACCCGGGAGCGGGAGCTTAAGAAGGAGAGAGAACGGCTTCAGATCCTCACCCGGGAGGCAGAGGCTCTGGAGGAGGTACACCACCAGATCTACCAGGAGTTTATAAGCGGCCAGGCCGGTCTTCTGGCCAGGAGCCTTAGGCAGGAGCTTCAGGAAAAGAAGGAGGCCTCCTGTCCGGTGTGCGGCACGGTGTTTCACAGTCAGGAGGGCTGCGCTTTTGCGGAGATGACAGAGGGGATGCCGGAGCAGAGGGATGTTGACAGGGCAAAGGGCAGGTTTGAGAAAAAGGACAGGGAGAGGGAAGAGCAGGCCGGAAAGGCGGCCAGGCTGGACAGTGGGCTGCAGGCCATGAAAGAGTCGGTTTTAAATTCCATGAGAGAGCTAAAGCCGGAGTGCAAAGATTGGGAGACGCTGGATGGCAGCGGCTATCTTGGGGGGATCATCAGCCAGTATGAGGGGCAGAGACAGAGAGCCCAGGAAGATTATGACCAGGCCTTAAAAGGGCGGGAGCGGTTATCCGGGTTAAAGAAGCAGCGGGCCAAGAAGGCGGAGGCTATCAAGGGGGACGAGGAATTGATCAGGTCCTGCGAGACGGCCAGACAGGAACACGGGCTTAAGAGCAGCGCTTTAAAGGCTGCCATGGAGGAGCTGAAAAAGACTCTGGATTACCCGGACAGGGCGGCTGCGGAAGGTCAGAAGCGGGCGTGGGAGGAAAAAAGGGACGCTCTTGGGGCCAACATCCGCAAGGCGGAGCAGGCCTATGAGCAGGCAAAGAAGGACTGCCAGGTGACTGAGGGCGCGCTTAGGAGCAGCCGGGGGAAACTGCCGGGCTATGAGCAGGAGATGAACCAGGCGGAGGATCTGTTAAAGGCAGAGCTGGCGCGGCAGGGGTTTGAAAACCTTAAGGAGGTTCGGGCGGCCCTTGAACCGACGGGGACAGAGGATCGGGATATTGAGCAGTGGATCCTGGAGGGGAGGCAGGAAGCTGCCAGGTATAAGAATGATCTGGAGAATGCGGGCAGCCGCGTCCGGGAGCTTAGGGAGGAGACCAAAGGTCTGGTGAAGACGGATATGGGCCGGATGGAGGATGAGATCAGAGAGCTGGAGGCGGAGCGGGAAGGTCTTTTGAGGGAGCTGGACAGGCGCAGAACGCTTTGCGACAATCACGGGAAAACCGCCGGGCTTGTGGGGGAGGCCAACGGGATGCTGAAAAGGACAGAGGCTGCTTTTTTGCGGCTTGACAGTCTGGCAGACCTGGCGGCAGGCACCAGGAACACGGCCGGGGGAAAGTTAAGCTTTGACCGGTACGTCATGGGCTATCTGTTTCGGGAGGTTCTGGAGATGGCCAACCGGCGGCTGGATATTATGAGCGGCGGGCGGTATGAGCTGGCCCATGAGATCTCGGTCAGAAGGGATAACGCCAAGGCCGGGCTGGAGATCGCGGTTCTTGACATGGTTACAGGAAAACGGCGTCCGGCGTCATCTCTATCCGGCGGCGAGTCCTTTTTCGTGTCTCTGTCCCTGGCGCTGGGGCTGTCTGACGTGGTCCAGAACCACGCGGGGGGAACCCAGCTGGACGCTTTGTTTATTGACGAGGGGTTTGGCTCCCTTGACGGGGATGTGCTGGAGAGGGCATTATCCGTGCTGAACCAGCTGACCGAGGGGCGGCGGCTGGTGGGGATCATCTCCCATGTGGAGAGGCTTGAAGAGAGCATCCCCCAGCAGATTCGGGTCAGGTGCGGCGAGAATGGAAGCTGGATCCAGTAAACCGCGGGAAAGGGGATATGGGATCATATCACCCGGTATACACAGCTCTTTAAGATGGATATGCTGGTTATGTCTATCGTGATCTTGTGTATCCTGTCAACGGTGCTGTACCAGGCTATCGCGGCGGTGGAGAAACGGTATCTGTGAGGGAAATGTCCATTCGTTAAAGTTGTTGTGGTTCCTTCCGGCTGAGCCTGGGCTGCTCAGCCGGGGAAAATATCCGGAGAACAGGAGGCCGTTATGGCATTGGAGAACAAACTGGGGATTGCAGATGAGGCACAGCTTGCCCGTGAGGAGGAGAGAATCAGCAAGGCTAAGGCGCGCAGGCTGTTTGAGGCGGGGATAATGGATACCTTAGAAGCGGGGACATTTGACACTCTGGCGGCAATTCATCGGTATCTGTTTGATGAGATTTACGATTTTGCGGGGAAGGTGCGCACTGTGAACCTTGCAAAGGGCCAGTTCCGCTTTGCGCCGGTTTTATACCTGGAGGCGGCTCTCTCAAATATTGAAAAAATGCCCCAGAGTACATTTGATGAGATTGTGGAGAAATACGTTGAGATGAATATTGCCCACCCCTTCAGGGAGGGTACTGGGAGAAGCACAAGGATATGGCTGGATGGTATTTTTAAAAAACAGATGGGTATGGTGGTGGACTGGAGCATGGTTGACAGGGAGGATTATCTTCTGGCCATGGAGAGAAGCCCCATCCGGGATGTGGAGATTAAAGTTCTGCTGAAATCAGCCCTTACGGACAGGATTCATGACAGGGAAATTTATATGAAGGGGATTGACGCCAGCTACCACTATGAGGGGTATCACGCTTTCAGGACCAGAGATCTTGACCTGGACGCGGGTGAGTGAGTGAGGTTTACGATTATCTTATAAAAGGCTGAAAAAGGAGGAATGAAAGCATGAGAAAGCGAGCCGGATGTTTGATCTGCGCCGCGGCGCTGGCCTGTATGACGGCCTGCGGCAATAACGGGGCCCAGGAGCGGACGACAGGGGAGAGCCAGACCCAGGTGTCCACAGAGGAGACCACATCATTGGAGGAGACAAAAGGGGACGTGTACATGCCGGGAACCTACACAGGGGAGGCCGGAGGGTACGGCGGAACGGTGTCCGTAACCATAACCGTGGATGCTTTATCCATCACCTCTGTGGCTGTGGAAGGGGAGAAGGAGACGCCGGCAGTCGGAGGCGCGGCCATGGAGGAGCTGGCAGAGCAGATTAAAGAGGCCCAGAGCGGAGACATAGACGGGGTGGCCGGCGCTACCATGACCAGCGACGGCGTCAGGGCGGCTGTTAAAAGCGCCATCGCCCAGGCCAAAGGGGAGAAGGCTGAGGCAGAAAAGGCGGCTCTGAAAGACGGGGTATACTCCGTAAAGAGCACGGGATACAGCTGGACAGGCATGATCAGCGCCGATGTGACCATCAAAGACAATAAGATTTCGGATATTACCATTACCGAGGAGCATGAAAGCGACACGGGGGAGATGGCAAAAACCGCGTTTGCCCTTATGATTCCCTGGATTATTGACACCCAGAGCCTGGCGATGGATGCCATCAGCGGCGCCACATCCACGTCCAACGGCATAAAGGCCTGTGTCTCCCAGGCCATCGAGATGGCGGGAGGCGATCCGGCCCAGTGGCAGTCTCCCATAGAGAAAAAAAACGACACCGTCCGCCTGGAAGGCTACGACGTGATTGTGGTGGGCTTGGGGGGCTCCGGCATATCCGCCTACTGCGCGGCGGCCATGGAGGGCGCTAAGGTATTCGGCATCGAGAAGACGGCAAAACTTGGAGGCCAGTCTGCCACCGTAACCGGTCCCATGGTAATTGATTCCAAAGCACCTGCCTTTGAGGGTGTGGATTTTGCCGACCCGGATGAAGTGTATCAGGTGTGGCTGGACTATGTGGGGACCGACGAGAAGGCGGATATTATCCGTGAGGCGGTCTACAACAGCGGGGCATACCTGGACTACTACATCGACAATTTTGACTTTGAGTTTGAGGGCATGATCATGAGCTTTGCCAAACCGGAGTGGAGCCAGTTCTGGACAAGGTATGTGGGGGAAGAGGGAAGCCGCAACCTGTTTGGAGGCAACAAGACATACCAGTATAACCGGGCTATGGAGAAGGCCAAGGGACTGAATGAGGCCAACGACTACATGATGGAGCTGACCGCGGGGGAGCTTATCTTTGAGGGTGAGAAAGTGGTTGGCGTGCGGGCAAAGCTGTATGACGGCACTGTATATGAGATATACGGCGACAGCGTGATTCTGGCGACAGGAGGATACATAGGCGATGAGGAGCTGGTGCAGAAGTATTTTGGAAGAACGCCCTTAAACACGGTGGCGGCGACGGTCAATGACGGCGCCGGGATCAAGATGGGCTTTTCGGCCGGCGGGGCTGCCTACCAGATGGGCGTGGATCCCATGATTCACATTCTGCAGGTTCCAAACATGATCAAAAATGAAGATTTGACACCGGATCAGAAGGCAGTTCTCACAGGCCTGGCCCTGGTAAACGGGGAGAGAACCATTTCCGTGGAGGGAAAAGCACTGGATCTGGAATCCATCGGAACTACCAATATTTGCTCGATTCCGGGCTACCGGTACTATGTGGTTTATACCCAGGAGCAGATGGACGCCTACAAGGAGAAGGGGCTGACCGAGAATTTCGGGGCTGCTGTCTCCATGTTCATGGGACAGGGCGGAGAGATCGTGACAGGGGTGCCGGTTGCGGATATGGACACGATTCTGGATGTGGGAATCCGGTATAAGAATGTGCTGAAGGGGGATTCCATAGAGGAGCTGGCAGCCGAGATGGGGTGTGATGAGGCGGTTTTGTCGGAAGCCCTGGGCGGGGAGGAGACCACCTACTACGCCGTCATTGCGGCGGGCTACACCTACGGAACCGTAGGCGGCCTGGATGTGGATGTCAATATGAACGTTCTTAGGGAGGACGGCTCCCCCATAGAGAATCTGTTCGCAGTGGGGACGGATTCCATGGGCGTGGAGAATGTGGAAGGAAAACCGTATACGCCGTGGGGCGGACAGGCTCACTCCTGGACGTTTGTGTCGGGATATCTGGGGGGAAAAGCGGCAGCGGCTTACGGGACGGAGAAGTAGGCGGACAGGTTAAAGCTTATTACGGCTTAGGTCAGGGCGCAGGCTCTTTGGACTGGAGCAGGCACATGAGGGCAGAAAGAATCCGGGCAGCCTTTATGTGCCTGCTTTATTTAGATGGATATGCTGGTTATGTCTATCGTGATCTTGTGTATTTTGTCCACGGCGCTGGAAAAAAGGTTTTTATAGAAAGGGGCTAATTTGGATAAAGATGAAGGTTAGTTTCGTCATATTAGGTGTATTGTTGAGTGAGCAAAGGGGCGAGGGGTGTCGTGATGCCAGTCAGAGAAGGAGAGATGTCCCGTCCGGGTTCAGATATGCCA
>CAJUFP010000075.1 GCA_910585645.1 uncultured Hungatella sp.
GCGATTCTAATTGGCCGGATGCGTAACAGTTCAAGGGTCATCTGAACTGTTACTGTAAGAGGCGGTTTCTCACGGAAATATGGAACAAGGCCAGGCTGATTTACTGATGCGTTTGGCACAGTATTTGCTTTATAAATAATTGAATAAAATCATAAGATTTAGTATGATTAAATCAGAAATCCGGCCATGGTGTAACCGTAAAGCTTTATGTATCCAGCAGGAAACGGTTTACCGGCCCATAACGGAATGATGGCTGTCACAGAAAAACAAAAGGAAAAGGAGATAAGTACAATGATCACGAAAACAGAATTATTAGCATTGCTTCGCCAGGAGGTAGTCCCGGCCCTTGGATGTACGGAACCAGTGTGCGTGGCGCTTGCCGCGGCTGATGCCTACCACGCCATTGGAGGCGATATTGTTTCCGTAAAAGTGGAAGTAAATCCTGGCATCTACAAAAACGGCATGAGCGTGGGCATCCCCGGGTTTGACCGGGTGGGCCTGAAATACGCCGCCGCCCTGGGAGCCTGCCTGGGCAATCCCCAGAAAAGCCTTCAGCTTTTGGAAGACATTAATGAGGAAGTTTCCAGGAAAGCCATTGAGCTGGCGGAGGCCCGCCATGTTGTGGTGATGATCAATCACAATGAAACCCAGCTTTACGCCAGGGCGGAGATTATCACCACCGCGGGAATCGGAATCAGTGAGATTCGGAACACCCACGCCAACATTATTTTTACCAAGAGAAATCACGAAGTCCTTCTTCAAAAAGAGTATGCAACCAGCTCCAATGATGAGATTCACCAGAAGCTGATGGAAATGTCCGTGGCCCAGATTAAGGAAGTTGTGGACCAGTGCAGTGAGGAAGAACTGGCCTACATGACAGAGGGCGTGGAGATGAACGGAAAGCTGGCAGACTATGGACTGGACCACAAGGTAGGTATCGGAATCGCGTCCGCCCTCCAAAAACAGCTGGGGACGGATACCATGGGAGACAATCTTTTCAGCAGGACCATGGTGCGGGTGGCCAGCAGCGCGGAGGGCCGTATGAGCGGCTGTCCCTACACGGTCATGAGCAGCGCGGGAAGCGGAAACCACGGCCTCACCGCCATTCTCCCGGTGGTGGAAATGGCCGGCCATGTGGGGGCCACCAATGAGCAGCTGGTAAAAGCCCTTGCGTTTTCCCACGCCCTCAATGTGTACATAAAATCATTTACCGGAAAACTGTCCGCCACCTGCGGATGCGGGGTGTCTGCCGCCACCGCTGCCTCTGCCGCCATGGTGTGGCTTCTTGGAGGCAATGACACTCAGATCGGCAATGCCATCATCAACATGAGCGGCAACCTGACAGGCATGGTCTGCGACGGCGGGAAGATCGGCTGCGCCTTAAAGCTGGCAACAGCCGCCAACGCGGCTATGATGAGCGCTTACCTTGCAATATCGGACGTAGTGCTGCAGGGAACTGACGGAATCTGCGGATTCACGCCGGAAGAGTCCATTCGGAACATGGGGAAGGTCAGCAGTCCGGGGATGTTGGAAACCGACCACACGATCCTGGATATTATGATGGAGAAGGATTGCTGATAAAAGGACGGCACATGAAGAAAGGCGGACCATAAGAAGGGCTTCTAAAGAAAACAGACTGCCCATAAGAACAGGGGGCTGACCCGAAGGAACAGCTGTCTGCCCCCAAAAAACGTCCGGCAAAAAAGAAAAGCAGTTCCCCGGATGCGGATCAGGCGTCCGGGGTATTTTTCAATAAACGGGCTACAGAAGCATCGCCCTCTGTCTGGAGTCCGGAATATTCATCTGAATCCGGTATTTTGCCACTGCCCTTCTGGAGATGACGATCCCCTCATCCGCCAGTTTTTCCGCCAGTTTCTGATCGCTGAAAGGTTTTTTCCCCTCCGCGCCAATGAAAGCCCGGATTTTTTCCTTAATATGTTCCGGTGAGACCCCGGCCTGTTCCCCGCTCTTTGCCACGGCTGCGGTAAACAGAGCTTTCAGAGGCTCCGTCTTTTTATACTGCACATATTTTCCCTTAATGGCCCGGCTGACCGTGGAGGCGTGAATCCCCAAGTCCAGGCCGATGTCCTCCAGCCCCATAGGCGTCAGAGGTCCTCTCAATTCAAAATACTCCTCCTGCCGCTTTAAAACTGCCTCCACAATGCGGACAATGGTTTTCCGCCTCTGCTCCACACAGTTGATGACAAACTTCGCCCGCTCCAGCCGCTCCTTAAAATACGCGGTCAGCTCCGGGTCTGTGGACTCCTCCATCATGCGGATGTAGTAGTCGCTGAATTTATAGTCCCCCATCCACTGGTCATTGATCTCCACATTCCACCTTCCTCCTGGCCTGGAGACAACAATATCCGGCACCACGTAGGAAGACTCCGACCTCTGAATGTCCATAATCGGGCGGGGATTTAAACTTCCGATAAGATGAATGTACTCTTTTACCTGGATCGTGGAGATGCCAAGGCTGCGGGAAATGTTCCCGATCTGCCCGCTTACCAGGTCCGCCAGGTGCTCCCTCAAAAGTACAAACAAGGTTTCATCCTCAACCGCCCGGTCCTCCAGCTGTTTGATCAGACATTCCGCCAGATTGGGGGAGAAAATGCCCACAGGCTCCAGCTCCCGCAGAACCCCAAGACACTGATTCAGCTCCTCCTCCCCGTAGCCGGACGTTTCCGCCAGCTCCGCCACATCCTGGGTAAAAAAGCCTTTTTCGTCCAGGCAGTCCACAAGATAGCTCATGATCTTCCACTGACGCTTGGAATAATCGTTCCAGTTCAGCTGTCCCAGGAGATTCTCCTTTAACGGGTTCCCCTTCTTGGCGGACAGCTCCCGCCTGTAGGGCTCCTCCCCGTCAGGACTGCCGGGATGCTGGTCCGCATAGGCGGTCTCAGCCTCTGTGTCGGAAAATTTTTCGATGCTTGTCATGATTTCGTTCTCTTTGCGCTCTGCGTTCTCCAGCATTGGATTTTCCAGATATTCATTAACCATAAAATCTTCCAGCTCCTGGTTGGTCAATGCCAGGATATTTAAAGCCTGCACCTGATTGGCAGACAGGGACTGTTTCTGTTCGGCTGCTATGTAACTGTTCAAATCCATGGGGCTCTCCTTCTGTGTGTAATAAATTTTTTCGTACATGTAGTATTTGGTTTAAGTTTACACTTTTTTTATGAAATGTTCAATAATTTTATTGGTTTTGCTGAAAAAATGTTACAGGGGATGTTACTGCCGGTATTAAACTTGCAAAAGATATATGATTTGAGGCAGAGATATGGTATAATTCAATCATGCTGCCAGGAAATGATATCAATAAAAGGAGGAGCAAGAAATGTTGAGAAAGGACTTTTTGTGGGGCGGCGCCATTGCCGCTCATCAGGCTGAGGGGGCCTGGGACACAGACGGAAAGGGAGTGAGCTGTTCCGATGTTGAGACCATCGGAGGAAACGGGATCCCAAGAAGGCTGACCGACGGGATTGTTCCCGGGGAGGTTTATCCAAACCATGAGGGAATCCATTTCTATGAGCATTACAAAGAGGATATCGCGCTGTTTGCGGAGATGGGGTTCAAAGGGTTCCGGACATCCATTGCCTGGACCCGCATCTTCCCCAACGGCGATGACGATAAGCCCAATGAGGCAGGTCTGCAGTTTTACGACCGTCTGTTTGATGAGTGCCATAAATACGGTATTGAACCCATTGTCACCCTGTCCCATTTTGAGATGCCCTATCATTTGGCAAAGAAATATAACGGATTTACGGACCGCAGGTGCATAGACTTCTTTGTCCGGTTCGCCCGGGTCTGCTTTGAACGGTATCAGACAAAAGTTAAGTATTGGATGACCTTTAATGAGATCAATAATCAGGCGGACGTGAATCAGCACAATCTGATTCAGGAAGGCGCGGTGATTCTGCGTGAAGGGGACGACCCGGAGTACATCATGTATCTGTCCGCCCATCATGAGCTGGTGGCCTCAGCCCTGGCAGTTAAGGCGGCCCATGAGATCAACCCGGATCTGATGGTTGGGTGTATGATCGGCATGAACGGCGTATACCCGGCCACATGTGATCCCCAGGACGTTATGAATGCCCTGGGAGCCATGCATCAGAAATATTATTTTGCGGAAGTCCACGCCAGAGGCCATTATCCCAAACATATACTGAAAAAATTTGAGAGAAAAGGGTATCCTGATTTCATACTG
The DNA here is from genome assembly GCA_910585645.1 of uncultured Hungatella sp. Classification (GTDB taxonomy): domain Bacteria; phylum Bacillota; class Clostridia; order Lachnospirales; family Lachnospiraceae; genus UBA3402. The sequence continues at coordinate 4,208 of CAJUFP010000075.1, forward strand.
CCGGAAGATAAAGAGATCCTTGAACAAGGTAAGGTGGACTATATCGCGTTTTCCTACTATATGTCATACGCCTCCTCCCATAAGCGGGGCAATAAAGACTTTGACTACACCGGTGAGGACTTTGTGAGAAATACTTACCTGAAAGCAAGCGACTGGGGATGGCAGATCGATCCCCTGGGTCTTCGCTGGTGCTTAAGCTGGTTCCATGACCGGTTTGAGCTGCCCATGATGATCGTGGAAAACGGCTTCGGAGCTTATGATAAAATAGGTGAGGACGGAGTGATCGACGATCAGTACCGCATCGACTACTTAAAGGAGCACATCCAGGCATTAAAAGACGCCGTGGAGTACGAAGGCGTTGATCTGCTGGGATATATGATGTGGTCCCCCATTGACATTGTGTCAGCCTCAACCGGTGAGTACGATAAGCGATATGGGTTTATCCATGTCAACCGCACCAATGAGGGAGAAGGCGATTTCTCCCGAAGCAAGAAGAAATCGTTCCACTGGTATAAGCACGTGATTGAGACCAATGGAGAAGAGTTATAAGTCAGTTCCTCTGAGTTCCTCTGCGCCCCGCAGCCTGTTGCGGGGCGCTTTATTAATGCGCTCAAAAGCACATATGGGACAGCCAAAACATAATACACTGTACAGATTTTAAAACAGAGAAATCAGTGAGGGGTTTTATGCAGAATCAGAAAATGGAGAATGTGCTGAACTTAGCTCTTGAGGCCACGCCCCAGGAGCTGGAGCGGTCGGAGACTCTGGCAGTGGGCTTTGACCCACAGGAGAATACCTGGGAGGTCATTGTAAAGCACTCCAGGCCCTTAGAGGGGCTTGAGGCCATGGGGATCAGGCAGGCAGAGCTGTTAAACCAGTATTCCATTCTTACAGTGCCGGAGTCAAAGCTTTTGGAAGTGAGCCGTCTGCCCCAGGTGGAGTACATCGAAAAACCGAAACGCCTGTACTTTTCCGTGGGCCTGGCAAAGACGGCGTCCTGCATCACCTATGTGCAGGTGGAGGGGAGCAGCTACGGGCCGTATCTGACCGGGCGGGGGTGTCTGGTGGCGGTGATTGATTCCGGCATTGATTATTTTCACGACGATTTCCGCAACAGCGACGGAACCACCCGGATTCTGGAGCTGTGGGACCAGACCCTGGACCGGGTATTCACGGCCCAGGAGATCAATGAGGCTCTTGGGAAGGGGAACCGCCGGGAAGCAAGGCAGGTAGTGCCAAGCGTGGACAGCAGCGGCCACGGGACGGCGGTGGCCGGCATTGCCGCCGGAAACGGGAGGGAGAGCGACGGGCTGTACCGGGGCGTGGCATTTGAAAGCCAGCTTCTGGTGGTAAAGCTGGGAGTATCAAACCCTCTGGGATTTCCCAGGACCACGGAGCTGATGCGGGCTCTGGACTATGTGGTGCGCCGGGCAGCCCAGCTTGGCATGCCGGTGTCTGTCAATGTAAGCATCGGAAATACTTACGGCTCCCACGACGGAACCAGCCTTCTGGAGACTTACATAGACGGGATCTCCAATTACGGGAGAAACGTCATCGTCATCGGAGCGGGAAATGAGGGGGCCAGCGGGGGGCACGTCTCCGGAAGGTTGTCCATGAATGGGGCGGAGAATATTGAGCTGTCCATTGCGCCCTATGAGAGCGGGCTCACGGTGCAGCTGTGGAAGCATTATGTGGACGATTTTTCCATTACCCTGGTAACGCCTTCCGGCAATATCCTGGGGCCTTTGCCTCCGGTCATCGGCCCTCAGACCCTTGACTATGAGACTACCCGAATCCTTCTGTACTACGGGGAGCCTGGACCGTACAGCAAAGCCCAGGAGATTTATTTTGATTTTATGCCCCTTGGACAGGATTACCTCCAGAGCGGGATCTGGGTGTTCCACCTGACGCCAAGGAGGATTGTCCGGGGGAATTATGATTTTTGGCTTCCGTCGTCCACAGTGCTGAATAAGTCCACCTACTTTTTAAGGTCCACGCCGGATACCACGCTGACCATTCCCTCTACAGCTTCTATGGCTATAACCGTGGGGGCGTATAACAGTGATTATCAGACCTATGCGGATTTTTCAGGGCGGGGGTTCACCAGGGTGACTAACCAGGTGAAGCCGGATATTGCGGCGCCTGGGGTGAATATTATGACGGCGAAAAGCGGCGGCGGGTATGAGGCGGTGACTGGGACGTCCTTTGCCGCGCCTTTTGTGACGGGCAGCGGGGCGCTTTTGATGCAGTGGGGGGAGGAGGTTATAATAAGGTTACGTTAGCAAGAAGCCCGTAAAATCAAGGGGTTCCGCTGATTCAGTCCTAATAGAAAATGATGATTTTTTTCAGAGTTTTGGTTAGGACAGGCCTGTTTACAATCATATTTTTGACAAAAATCATACCGTGTGGCAATTATGTAACACAAGGAGGGTTGTTCATGGGAATGAGCTGCACGGACATAATGAAACCCGAATTTAGGTAGGACTAAATCAGCTTTCCAGCGTGCAAGCTCTTTTGGCCCTGCCTTTTTTCGCCCGGAATGAGGAAGGAGAACAGATTGCATAAAAGAAGCTGATTTAGCAACCGCCCTGTTTACCCAACCAAAACTACCCAAACACATCTGACTACAAAATACCGTTCTGGTATTGCCGTTATGTCTGGAAAAACGGTCAGGAAAACGAAAGGAGAACGAAAATGGCTAAAATTATTGCAGTAATGAACGAGAAAGGCGGTGTGGGAAAATCAGCCACGGCCACCACGCTGGCCTACCTGCTGGCAAAGAGAGGAAAACGGACAGCCCTGATTGATTTTGACGGTCAGGGACATTTCAGTATCATCTATGGGGTAAAGAACATCAACAAGCTGGAAATTACAATCAACACTTTGTTGCGGAAAATTATGGAGGACGAGCCTTTGCCGGAGCCGGACAGCTATGCGATAAAGCATGAAAGCGGCGTGGAGGTGATTCCGTCCAACTCCCAGCTTTTCACACTGGAGAGGAACCTGTGCAACGTGGATTTCCGGGAGAGGATACTGACCCAGTATGTAGATACCATCCGGGACAGATACCAGTACATCATTATTGACTGTATGCCCCAGATGGGAACACCCATGATTAACGTGATGATGTGCGCCGACAGCATCATCGTCCCCACACAGGCGGAATTATTATCCACCCAGGGACTGGCGGAGCTGCTCCGGCACTATCAAATCATCCGAAAGAACAGTAACCACAGGTTGCGGATTGAGGGCATTCTTATCACCATGGATTCCCCCAATACCATCGTGTCGGTTCAGGTCAGACAGTTGATTGAACAGGGCTTTGCAGGAGCGGTGCCGATCTTCAAGACTCACATCCCCCGTTCCATCAAGGTGGCAGAGGCGGTTCTGTACCACAAGACTATCTGTGAGTTCATGCCGAACAATCCGGCGGCGCTGGCCTATGAGAGATTTGCGGACGAGCTTTTGGAAAATGAGCAGAAGGAGGTGCAGGCAGTTGGGTAAGCCAAGAGTCAACCTGGAAGATTTCAGTGATATGCTGCATTTTGACACAGAGCAGGAAAAAGCGGTTACAGACACTCCGGCTGTGGCATCTGCACAGGGGGAGGTTCCGGAACCGGCAGGCATCCTGGAAATGGACTTTGCGCAGATGGAGCCGTTCCCCAACCATAAGTTCAAGTTGTACGAGGGACAGCAGCTTGCCGACATGGTGGAGAGCATCCGGCAGTTCGGCGTCCTGCTCCCCATCATCCTCTGGCATAACGAGGACGGGAAATATATCATTTTGAGCGGTCACAACCGCCATAATGCCGCCTTGCTTGCGGGGCTTACCAAAGGTCCGGTCATTATAAAGGAAAATCTGACCTATGACGAAGCCGTGCTGATCGTGACGGAGACCAATCTCCGGCAGCGTTCCTTTGGGGACATGAGCCATTCGGAGAGGGCATACTGCCTTGCCCAGCACTACGAAGCATTGAAGTCACAGGGCAGGAGAAATGACCTTTTAGACGAGATAGAAATGCTCTTAAACCCGCATGAATCCAGGGAAAATCCAACTTCTGTTCAACTTGAACAGAAGTTGGAAAGCCGGGAGAAAGTTGGGCAGGAATATGGTCTGTCAGCATCCAAAGTTGGACGTTACATAAAGATTGCGACATTGATAGAACCGTTGCTTATGCGTGTAGACACCGGTGAAATCCCATTCCTTGCCGCATACGACCTGTCCTTTATCGGGGACGCCGACCGGCAGCGCCAGATAGCAGAACTGATGGAGAGCGACAATTACAAGATAGACATGAAAAAGGCGGAACTTCTCCGCAGCTACTACGAAACCGGAAAGCTGAATGACACAAGCACCGTCCAGATACTTTCCGGTGAGAAAACACGAAAACCAAAAACCAATAAGCCGCAGCCCTTTAAGGTGAAACCGGCGGTGATCACCAAATATTTCACCGCAGGCCAGAGCGCCAAGGAAATCGAGGACACCATAGACCGGGCATTGGCACTGTACTTTGAAAACCTGCATATCCCTGAAGAACAGGGGGAGCGATATCCGGATGAATAAGCAGCCGGATATTGCCACAGGGCTTATGTGCCGGAGGGATATGCGTGACATGAATGAAAGAGGGAGGGGAACAGCTTGAGCAGAGCGATCAGTTTAGCAGACCTTTACAGAGCGTCCGTACAGGAGTACACCAAAACACCGGCAGAGTGGAAAGGCCTGCTGTCCTGTGTCGCACGGTTCTACAAGCGTTCCTTTGACAATGCGGTACTGATCTACGCGCAGAAGCCGGATGCCATCCAGCTGGGAACCTTTGACGAGTGGCATGACAAGCGGGTGGGACGCAGCATCAACCGGGGAGCCAAAAGTATTGCGGTCATCGACATGGTAAACCCCAATGCCAGTATTAAGTATCTCTTTGATTTCATGGATACCAACGGCAGCGTCCAGTCTTACCGAAACCTGCAGAAGTACCTGTGGGAACTGGAGGAACAGTACCGCCCCAGTGTTATCATGCGGTTCCATGAAAAATATAACACTCCCACACGGAGCATGGATGCCTGCCTGTACCATCTGGTGAGCAGACGGGTGAGGGACTGGCTTACACCTTACATGGAAAATTTCAGGGTAAGAGACGAGGAAAGCCCTCTCCACGGAATGCCGGAGGATGCGGTGAAGGCAGAGTTCATGGGGCTGGTAATGGAGAGCGTGGCCTATACCGTATTTTCCAAATGCGGAATCTCCACGGAGATGTTCGGGGATGACAGTTTTGAGAATATCAGCAACTACAACACGCTCCAGCTTTTCATGGCGCTGGGGAGCTGCACGGTCTCCATCGCAAGGCCCATCCTGAATGAGATTTACCGGGAGATCCAAGACATCAAAATCGAAAGGAGCAAAATCTATGAGAACAGAGCCATTGATGAACTTCACATACAGACAGGGAGAGGATGGGATGCTGTATCCCGAGATCAGAGTATCGGAGAACCCGCAGACCGACCGGATGCCGGTGGGACGGTTCGGGAGCCGGTGGAAAGCGTACATGATGGAGGAGCATCCCCACAGGCTGTCGGAACTGGTGGCACAGGGCAGGGTCAACGAAGTGATCCTGCAGGTAGACCAGGAGGCGGAGCAGAGGAAAGAGGCGCTGATCCAGGAACTGCTGACCGCTCGCCCCATGCCGGAGACGGAGGACACCATGGAGAGAGCCGGACACATGAACATGATAACGAAAGAGGCGGAAGAGACCGTGATGGACGAGGTGGTGCTGAAAGCCAGATAACACCTGCATCTTCCTCTTCCCCTCAAACAGCTAAATCGCCTGCAGATGGTTTTAAGCCGTCTGTGGGCGCTTTTTTCGTTGTGCCGCCAAAGTCACAGGAAATCCTGCAGGCATCCCGGACAGATATGGGAGAGATTTCGGAACAAAAAACAGAAACTGTCAGACAACCGGAGCAAGGGGCAGGTTCTGTACAGCCACAGGGAGAAAAACCAGAGCCGGAAGCAGATCCCATGCAGGAAATGCCAGAAAAATCAGAAGCTGCGGAGAACGGAAATCCTGAAACATCCAGGGAAACAAAAGCGGAAACACCGCCCTATTCCTCCGGCCTGCTGGAAGAGGAAGAAGTCTCCGAACTTTTGGATATGGTTTTATGTGCGGATGACCTGGTCCCTGACGCAAGGGTATGGCATTCCGAAATCTGCAGCTTTTTCCAGAGAGGTAACAGCCAGGAGAAAAAAGCAAATGCCCTGAAACTGATTTACGGGGAACTGGACGAGGATTACATCATCCAGGACGGCGGCTATCAGGTGCATGTTTTAGGCCAGAGTGAGGGGATTGTGTTTCAGGTAGATGGAGGCGATTATTTTTACTCCTATCCGGAACTGTCACAGCGGATCGATGCCCTGATCCTGGGCGGCGTTTACCCATTCAGCATAGAGGAAGAAAGACTGGATGACTTCGCCATTCCTGATGAAAGGGAAGAGCTGGAGGAAAGCCGCAGGAACAGCGAGTCCGGCTCCATTACCGGAGACGTGGAAGGGCAGGAAAATTTCTATGACCAGGAACAGCCGGGGACACAGAAGGAAGTTACCGTTGGGCAGGAACGGTCAGAGGCGGGACAGGAGAATACCGGCAGGCAGGAACCGGCAGAGGAAGATGGGCAGGCGCAGGAAGAGGAACCGGCAGAGGGAGTGGAACAGACACAGGAGGAAGAGCCAGAGGGAAGAGTGCAAATACTGGAAGAAGCGCCGGACAGGCAGCTTTCCCTTTTTGACATGGGAATGGAATCCGGTTATGAGGACAATACCGGTTTCGGCCAGGATGCCCTGCTGGAAGCAGATAAAGTGCCGGAGCAGCCCCGCCCCTTCCATGAGGGTGAAAGGATTTCCTACAATGGCAGAGTTTATGAAATCCTGCAGTATCTCTATGATAACAGGACGGTAGAGATTGGGGATATCGGCCAGTTAAAGAACCTGAACGGGTTTAAGATCCGGGAACGGGTTCCGGTTACAGAGATTGAGGGCTGCCAGACGGTGAAGGACAATTACACCGATGGAGAGATTGCGTCCATGGTGGAAACGGCGGTGCAGAGCGGTGAAGCCACAGCGGAACAGAAGGAGGCTCTGCAGGCAGCCATTCAGACCATGCAAGCCAATGAATCCCATGACCGTGCTATCCTGGAGGATTTTGACCGGCACACGCTTCATGGCTTTAATTACCGCTACAAAGAAGAGCATCACCTGTATGACGGCGGCCCCAAAACGAAGTTCCAGAACAACATGGCGGCTATCCGGCTGCTGAAAGAACTGGAAGAACAGGGGAGGAAGGCAACCGCAGAGGAACAGGTCATTCTTGCGAAATATGTGGGCTGGGGCGGTCTGGCCAATGCCCTGACACCGGGAAAGAGCGGATGGGAACCACAGTATGAGGAAATCCGGCAGCTTCTCACAGAAGAGGAATTTCAGGCAGCGCAGGAAAGCACCCTCACTGCATACTACACGGAGCAGGGAGTGATACGGCATATCTATGGCGCGCTGGAAAAGTTCGGCTTCCATGGAGGCAATATTTTAGACCCTGCCATGGCTACCGGGAACTTTTTTTCCGTCCTGCCGGAAAGCATGGCAGATTCCCGGCTGTACGGCGTGGAGATCGAACCTATTTCCGGGCATATCGCAAAGCATCTTTATCCCGATGCGGATATCCAGGTCACAGGCTTCGAGCATACCAGCCACCCGGATCAGTTCTTTGATGTGGTCATCGGCAACATCCCCTTCAATTCCATCAAGGTGGACGACCCCAGATACAACCGTTATAACTTCCGCATCCATGATTATTTCCTGGCAAAATCCCTGGATAAGACACGTCCGGGTGGAATTGTGGCGGTCATCACGTCCAAATACACCATGGACAAGGTAAATTCCGGCAGCCGGAGATACCTGGCGTAGCGGGCGGAGCTTCTGGGAGCCATCCGCCTGCCTAACAATGCGTTCAAACAGGTGGCGGGGACGGAGGCCACCACGGACATCCTGTTCCTAAAAAAGCGGGAACGGGAGATTGTGCCGGACGAGGCCAACAGCCCATGGCTGTCAGTGGAGCAGAATGGGGACGGCATCCCTATGAACACCTGGTTTATCGACCACCCGGAGATGGTGCTGGGGAAGATGGTGTTTGATGAGAGCGTGTATGGCAATGAGAAAAGCACGGTCTGCCACCCCATACCGGGGGATGACCTGGACGAGCGGCTGGAACGTGCCGTCAGCTATCTGGAGGGAACCTACGAGGAGCCGGAACAGGAGGGGGACGTACCGCAGGCGGAGGGCGCTCCCGAAATAAAATCCATCCCCGCAGATCCGGTAGTGCGGAACTTCTCCTATGCACTGGCGGATGGGAAACTGTATTACCGGGAGCATTCCCGAATGTATGAGCAGGATGTTACCGGAAAGAAAGCGGAGCGCATCAAGGGGCTTGTGGAGATTACACAGGCGGTACGCAGGCTCATAGATTTCCAGAACCAGGAGCAGGAAAACCGGCCAGCGGTGGAATATGAGGCGGCCCTGCAGGAGCATATAAGAAATCTGAACCGGGTTTATGACCGCTTTGTAAAGGAGTACGGTTATATCAATGCCTATGCCAATGTGACGGCGTTCTCCAGGGATGCCAATGCGCCGCTCCTGCGCTCCATTGAGAGGGAGAAGAAAGGCGGGACGAGGGAAAACGGACAAAGCGCCATCCCAAACGGACAAAAAGATGTCCGTTATGAAAAGACCGCCATATTTTACAAGGCTACCATCCGGCCCAAGACCATGCCCACGGTGGTGGAATCCGCAGAAGAGGCATTAAAGGTCTCCCTGAACGTAAAGGGCAGGCTTGACCTGGACTATATGGCGCAGTTGTACCGGAAGCCGGACGGCGGCAGGGCCACAAAGGAGGAGATCATAGAAGAACTGGGGGAGCAGATCTATCAGGACCCGGTACTGTATGCAGGGAACCCCTATGCAGGATGGCAGACGGCCGGGGAATATTTAAGCGGCTATGTAAAGGACAAGCTGGCGGAGGCGGTCATCAAAGCGGAGGAGGAACCGGAGCGCTTCTCCCGGAACGTGGAGGCCCTGCGGACGGTGCAGCCCACGCCGCTGACACCCCAGGAGATCAGTTTTTCTTTAGGGACACCCTGGATACCGCTGGAAACCTATCAGGATTTTATGTATGAAACATTCAAGACCCAGGAGGGGAACAAATACGGGCGCCTGGCCACGGAACTGGAATTTTCCCGATACAGCGGCGTTTACTTCATTGCCAATAAGGGAAATGAGAGCGGCTCCGTCGCCGCCTGCCAGGTCTATGGCACGGAACGGATGAATGCCTATGAGATTCTGGAGACATCCCTGAACCTGCGGTTCGTGGAGGTGAAAGACCGGGTGGAATATACAGACCCGGACACCGGCGAGGAAAAGGTGAAATATGTACTGAACAAAAAGGAGACCATCCTTGCCAGGGAGAAGCAGGCACAGATCAAGGCGGAGTTCGAGCGGTGGCTCTTTGCGGAGCCGGAGCGGGCGGCAAGGCTGACAAAGCTGTACAACGACCGGTTCAACAACATCCGTCCCCGCACTTATGACGGCTCTGACCTGGTTCTACCGGATTTATCGGAGGATATCCGGCTCCGTCCCCACCAGCTTGATGTGATAGCCCACGGCCTGTACGGGGATGGGAATCTTCTGATGGCCCATGAGGTAGGGGCGGGAAAGACCTATGCCGCCATTGTGCTGGCCCATGAATTAAAGCGGCTGGGGAAGGTGACAAAGCCGCTGATCGCCGTGCCGAACCATCTGGTAGGCCAGTGGTCTGACGCCTGTATGGAGCTGTACCCCAATGCAAATATCTTAGTGGCGGAAAAGAAGGATTTCCAGAAGCAGAACCGCCGCCGTTTTGTGAGCCGGATTGCCACCGGGGAGTATGACTGCATTATTATGGCCCACTCCAGCTTTGAACTGATCGGGTTATCCAGAGAGAGACAGCTGGCGGCCATGGAGACCGAGCTGAACGAGGTGACAAGGGCCATTGACGAGCAGAAAGCCAGGGACGGAAAGAACTGGTCTTTAAAGCAGATGCAGATTTTCCGGAAGAATCTGCAGTTTCGGTATGACCAGATGTTCAAGGCTGAGAAAAAGGACGATGTAATCAATTTTGAGGAGCTGGGGGTGGACGCCCTGATCGTGGATGAGGCCCATGCCTACAAAAATAATTTTTCCTATACCAAGATGCGCAACGTGGCAGGTATCAGCGGCCAGAGCAGCCAGCGTGCCATGGACATGCACCAGAAATGCCAGTATATCAATGAGATCAGCGGGGGAAAGGGTGTTATCTATCTGACCGGGACTCCCGTGAGTAATTCCATGTCGGAATTATATGTGATGCAGAAAACCCTGCAGCCGAAGGAGCTGGAGAGGCGGGGGCTCCTGATGTTTGATGCCTGGGCGGGGACTTTCGGGCGGGTTACGTCCTCTCTGGAGATCCAGCCGGAGGGCAACGGCTACCAGATGAAGAACCGGTTCTCCCAGTTCCACAACCTGCCGGAGTTGATGAGCATGTTTTCCATGATTGCGGATATCCGGACGGCGGACATGCTGGAACTGCCCACGCCGGAACTGAAAACCGGCAGCCCACAGGTTATCAAGTCTGTCTGTACCCCCGACCAGAAACGGATCGTCATGGAGCTGGCAGAGCGGGCGGAGGCCATCCGGAACGGGGAGGTAGACAGCACCCAGGACAATTTCCTGAAGCTGACCCATGAGGCCCGGCTGCTCTCCATCGACCCCAGGGCCATTGACCCGGAGATACCGGACGACCCCAGCACCAAGCTGAACCTGTGCGCTGAAAAAGTGGCGGAGATCTATCAGGAAACGGCAGAGGACAGGCTGACCCAGCTGATCTTCTGCGACCAGGGGACACCGAAATATGACGGCAGTTTCAATTTTTATGAGGAGCAAAGACAGCGCTGCTTGCACAGGGGGTGAAACCGGAGGAAATCTGTTTTATCCATGACGCCAAGACGGACGTACAGCGGGAACAGCTTTTTGAAAAGGTGCGAAAGGGAGAGGTTCGTATCCTGATGGGCAGCACGGAGAAGATGGGAACCGGCATGAACGTACAGGAAAAGCTCATCGCCCTGCACCACCTGGACGTGCCGTGGCGCCCGGCCGACCTGACCCAAAGGAACGGGCGGATTTTAAGGCAGGGCAACGAAAACAAGGAGGTCTCCATCTTCAATTACATCACGGAGAATACCTTTGACAGCTACCTCTGGCAGATCTTAGAGCAGAAGCAGCGGTACATCAGCCAGATCATGACCGGCCGCTCCCCGCTGAGAACCTGCGAGGATTTAGACAAGACCGTGCTGCAGTATGCGGAGTTCAAGGCGCTGGCGACCTCTGACCCAAGGGTGAAGGAGAAGATGGAAACGGATAACGAGATTAACCGGCTGACGGTGCTGAAATCTTCCTGGCAGAGCCAGCAGGCCCAGATGCAGGAGCAGGCCAGCCGCCATTACCCGGTCCGGATCGCCCGGAAGGAGAACGAGATAGCGGTCAGGGACGAGGATATCCGGACGTATCAGGCCAATAAGACGGAAGATTTCCGCATGGTGATTGACGGCCGCATCCATGACGAGCGCACAAAGGCGGCGGAACATCTGATGGTATGCGGCCGCAGGGTTATGAAGATGGAGACGGGTTCTTCCCATGATGTTGGCAGCTATGCAGGACTTACCATCCGGCTGACGAAGCCTGACATGGGCGGAATGAAGATCCAGCTGTGCGGGAAAAGGAGCTACAGCACTGATTACGGCGACTCCGAACTGGGGAACATTACCCACATCGAGCATCACAGAAGAAAAAGGTGCAGCTTGACCTTGCGCTGGAATTTAAGGAGGACGGGGAGGACGTGATGGCGGCGGAGGAAAACGGGGATGGAAGCGGACAGGGGGAGAGAAAGGAGCCGCCCACATTGGAGCAGAGGTTCTACCGGAAGCTCCGCCTGTTTGCGGCTCCGGTCCTGGATGGAGAAGCCTATTATATGAAGCTGCAGGCAAAGGGGTATGAGGAGCTGGTGGTGGAGGCCATCGGAGGGGAGGAATACAGCATAGCCCATTATTATGACCAGAACGGGGATTCCATGCGTGACCCGGAGATCACCTTTACCATCGATCAGGAAAACAAATCCATCCACCCCGCTTCTTTTCTCCAGAACGGCATCGGTGTGTATTATGAAACGGCGGATGCAGCCCCCGCAATGGTAAGGGATTTGAAAGGGTTTATGGTGCAGTGGTTCACCAACATCAAAAACCAGAAATTTGAGCCGGTAAAAATCAAACGGTATGAACAGGAAGAGGAAAACGGCATGGAACGGTAGGAGGGAGACTTAAAAAGCGAAAACAGGCCAAACACTGCAGGAGCCAAAAGGGTAAGCAGGATTTCACAGGAAGCGAAAGCAGGCGCAGACAGAGGTTTCTTGTGAAAGGCAGGTATTTGGCGGTTGAGACATACCAGAGAGGACTTGAAGGCCATGCAGGGCTGGAGCCTGGAACGGAAGATACAGGTGACGCAGACCCGGATTCTGGAATGGTACTTGAAATTCGGAGGGCAGGTTTTCGTCAGTTTTTCTGGCGGGAAGGATTCGACTGTGCTCCTTGACATTGCCCGCAGGGTATATCCCGACATCCCGGCGGTGTTCGTGGATACGGGGCTGAAATACCCGGAGCTTCGGGAGTTTGTAAAGACAAAGGAGAACGTGAATTGGCTGCGGCCCAGATACCCGTTCCCGCAGATCATAGAGAAATATGGGTATCCGGTTATTTCCAAGGAGATAGCGGACTGTGTGGACGGGGCGCGGAAAGGGCAGGCTACAAGGATTGAGAGGTTAAATGGGACAATGCTGGCACCGGACGGCAGCAAGTCCGTATATAATTGTGAGAATTACCGGTATTTATTGGAGGCGCCATTCAAGATATCAGCCAGGTGCTGTTATCATATGAAGAAGGCGCCTATTTACCGGTTTGAGCATCAGACCGGCAGGCACGGGATCGTGGGGCTGATGGCTCAGGAGAGCCGCCTGCGGACACAGAAGTGGCTCCAGTACGGGTGTAACGGCTTTGAGCGGAAACGGCCTTTAAGCCAGCCCATGGCATTCTGGCTGGAACGGGATATCCTGGAATATCTGAAGAGAACTGGGATTCCCTACAGCACTATTTACGTGGAGATCGAGGAGACGGAAAAGAAGGACGGTAGCCGGGTATTAAAGACCAGCGGGGTATCCAGATCTGGCTGCATGTACTGTATGTTCGGGGTGCATCTGGAAAAGGAACTCAACCGGTTCCAGCGGATGGAGCAGACCCATCCGAAGCAGTATGACTACTGCATCAACCGTCTGGGCTGCGGCAGGGTGCTGGATTTTATCGGGGTTTCCTACCGTCTGGAGGACACTAAAAAAACGGAACAAGGAGAGGGGGATGAAGATGGAGCGCAATGAGATTTACGCCCTTGCCAGGCTGGGGACGGACAGGTATCATCTGCGGAAGCTGTACCTGCCCCGTGAAGAGTTCCAGGAGATCCGGCAACAGGAAGGGACAGGGTATGACGATTTACGGAGTGTGTTTGAAGAAATTCCGTTTCCGGACGATACAGGGAACGGCCGGCTGAATTTTATCCTGCCGGACAGCTGCGGCGGGCTGTGCGTCCGGGCAAAGGATATGGGTCCCGGTTTTTCGCAACGGAATCTGTATAACGGGGCATCCATGGAGGGGACAAGGGAAGAGATGCTGGCGGAGCTTCGGGAAAGCCTGCAGAAACAGGGATACCACTTCCGGCCCAATGCCTGTTTCCAGGACGTGGACATGCTGGAGACCCTGCAGAAGATCATGGAGCAGAATACCAGTTTCTTCCAGACGGATTTTGCCTATGACCGGGAGATGCTCCGGGAGGCGGCGGGGGACAGGAACGCACCCCGGAACTTTTTCTGGATGAGCAGGAAGGGCGGAACCTGGTGCTTCCCGGAGCGGAGCGTGCATATCCGGCAGACCAGTCCGCACAATACCTGGTTCTTTTATGGCGGGTGCCGGGACGAGCATGTGAAGGCGTTCCGGGTGGAACTGCACGGCATGAAAGACGACCGTGTGATGGGGGATATCCTGGAAATAGATTATCAGAAGCATCTGGACTATCTCTGCACCCACTCCCATGACCCTGTGGAAGTGGAGGTGGTGTTTAAGAATCCCAACAGCTGCCGCACTTTCAGCTGGCAGGAGTATGAGCAGAACTGGCAGGCTATCGCAAACCGGTACGGGACGGCGGAGCGGAGACGGTATCTGGTGGAGGATGAATACCAGCTGTCCCAGGACATGGCGGGAGCCCGCAGGATGTTCTGGGATGCGGTGGATGTGATGGAACCGGACGACTATGTAAGGCGCCTGGAGCATGACAGGCTCCATGACTACGGCTATACCGCAGGGGATATGTCGCTGACCGGCCCCATGGATGCGGAGCGGGCAGTCCTGCAGGGGCTGGAGTGTTATATCCTGAATCCGGACGGTTCTAGGGAGCCGGTCCGTGACAGGGAGACTTACCAGCAGGCGCTTTCCCATGAGAAGCTGTTCGGCATGGAGACAGGGGAAAAGGAGATCCTGTGGTACTTCAAGCAGGATGCGGCCCCGCTTTTTAATGAAGAGGAGATGCAGAAGATTTATTCCCTTGCACTGCAGGCCGGCATGGAGAACGAGCCGGAGGGGAGCAGGCTGCTGGACGGCATCATCCATAAGGCGGAATGCTTTCTTCCGGTGGAAGGGCAGAGGGAGGCGCTGGCGGAAGAGCAGGAAGCACTGCCAGGAGATGTCATCCGGTAGAACAGCAGGAAGGCAGTTTTGAAATATCCTGATGCCTGACAATGAAATCCAATACAGGATGAAAATTCAGTTCCAGGCTGCCAGGACAGAAAAGAGGGAACGATGAACGATTATAAAATGAACTTCTATGTGGATTATATCAACCAGAACGTGCTGAACCGGATCAATTACGCACGTCTCCAGGAAGATTACCAGACAGAGGAAAAGGCATATACCAAAAGTGTGCTGAACGCTCTCCACCAGGGGGTGATGGAAGTGTACGGCACGGAGACTTTTGACCGTGACACGCTGGAAGAAGGCTTTGTCCTTCTGCCGGGAGTGCTGCAGTCCAGGGAGAACGGCAATGTCTGTATCGCCCTTCTGGAACTGGATCTATCTTCATCCGGGGAACACTGGGGGACGGATTATCTGACAAAATATGGCTGTATCAATCCCCGTGAAGAGGAAATGCCGGATGCGGTGCGCCAGTTTCTGAAGGAGACCTACGGAACCTATGATTACGGTTACACGGCAACCCTCACGGATGATATCCATGTGGATAAGGAGCGTCTGCCGGATGCACTGAAGGAGATCCTGGCAGATTTCGGGAACCATGTGTTTGTGCCGTGCAGCCGGGAGGAAGTGTCGGAAAATCTCCTGGACTATACGGAGGACGGGGATATGGAAAGGTAGGCGGTTATGGCAGGATGGAAAACGCAGGCGGAGGTTGCAGCGATACGGAAACGGTATCCCGCAGGTTCCCGGATAGAACTGGATTACATGAACGAGCAGGGAATGCCGCCCGGACTGAAAGGGATCGTGAAGTCTGTGGACGATGCGGGACAGCTGCATATGATCTGGGAGAACGGCAGGTCCCTGGCCCTTGTGCCGGGGGCTGACCGGTTCCACCGGCTGCCGGAGCCGCAGACGGAGAAAGGGGCAGGAAAGGAAGCGCTGCCGGAAGAAACAGGAGAAATGGAGCGATGAAAAAGGCGGAGGCATTGAATAAAGTCTGCCGGTCTGCTATACTGGAGCCATCCGACAGGTGTTCCGGTGCAGATAAGGCTGTCAATACGGCCTGTTACATAACCGGAACGGGAAAGCCTGCCGGAAATAAGCGCCGGGAGGTAAATGCAGGATGGCAGAGGATAAGCGGAAAGAGACAGATGAAGAACTGATGGAGCGTTTTGACAGCTTTGTCAGGGCGGCTATCTTAGAGGAAGGGAATAAACTGTGGGCAGAGAAAGGGTATCCGCTTTTGACGGAAGAGGATATGGCGGACGTGGATACGCTTTCCGGCCTGAAAGAACGCTTTGGCGCAAAGGAGGAAAACAGATGAGGAAGAATTTTGGAGCGAAGCCGTGGACGTACCCGCAGCCGGTATTTATCATTGCCACCTATGGGGAGGACGGGACACCGGACGCCATGAACGCCGCATGGGGCGGCATCAGCGATGACACGCAGATTTCCATGTGTCTTTCTGCAGGGCATAAGACGGTGGCGAATATCCTGGCCCGTGGCGCTTTTACGGTAAGCATGGCGGATGCGGCTCATGTGGCAGAGTGCGATTATGTGGGGATCGAGTCCGCAAACAAGGTGCCGGACAAGCTGGCAAAGGCAGGGTTTCATACGGAAAAGGCGGAGCATGTGGACGCTCCCGTTATTGTGGAGCTGCCCATGGCGGTGGAGTGCAGACTGGTGAGCTACGATAAGGAGACCTGCAGGCTGGTGGGCGAGATCGTCAATGTTTCCGCAGATGAAAAGATCCTGGACGAAAACGGGAAGATCGACCCGGCAAAGCTGGAACCCATTGTGTTTGACCCGGTGAACAACGCCTATCTGAAGCTGGGCGAAAAGGTGGGGAACGCTTTCAAGGACGGAATGAAGCTGAAATAACGGCAGAGAAATCAGAAACCATAACAGGATAACAGAAAAATAACAACACAGTGCAGGGCGCTGGCAGAATGGAAGAAAAACCATTTTGCCGGCGCCTTTTCTTGCAGGGAGGTGACGGTTACGGACAGACAAACAGCCATAAGGCGGCGGCCCATGCCTTTTACGGAAGAGCAGATGAAACAGGTCTTTGACACCAATATCATAGATTTCGCCGTCAGCCACGGCTTTGAGGTGGAGAAGGGCGACCGGAACACGGTCCATGTGAAGCACAGCGGCGGCCTGTACCTGTTTCGGCACGGGCGGGGGTATTATCAGTTTGCCGGGGAGAAGAGCGGGAACATCATCCAGTTTGCCCAGGAATATCTGGGAGCTGCTGACTTCAAAAGCGCGGTGGAGATGATTCTGGGCTGCCGTGCCTACGAGCAGACAGAGCATTATGTGGAGCCGGTGGAGAAGAAACCCAGAGGGGAGCTGGTGCTGCCGCCGAAAGACAGGGATTTTAACCGTACCATCGCCTATCTTACCCGTACCCGTGGCATAGACAGCGAGATCGTGTATGCCATGATCAACTAGAACAAGGTATACCAGGCAGTTACCCGGAAGAATGGGTATACCTTCCGGAACTGTGCTTTTGTAGGCTACGATGGGGAGGGGAAGCCCCGGTATTGTGCGCTCCGGTCCCCCAGCAGTGACCAGAAATTCCGGCAGGACATGGAGAACTCTGACAAGACTTACGGCTTCTGCATGGAGGGGCGCTCTGACCGGGTATATGAGTTTGAGGCGCCCATTGACGCCATGAGCCATGCAACTCTGTGCAAGCTATACGGCATTGACTGGCGGGAGGATCACCGGGTGGCGGAGGGGTGCCTGTCGGATAAAGCCCTTTCCCGTTATTTGAAAAGCCACCCGGAGATCCGGGAGATTGTCTTCTGCTATGACAATGACATGGAGGGGAAGGATGCAAACGGACAGCCCCGCAACCATGGGCAGGTGCAGGCAGAACAGTCAGCGGAGGCTTTTGCAAAGGCGGGATATAAAGTGTTCATCCAGACCCCGCAGACAAAGGACTTTAATGAGGATCTGCTTACCTTCCGGGAAATGTCGGCCAGGAGCAGGGATGGCCCTGAAAGGGCAGAAGCGGAAGAGTTGGAAACGGCATATCCCTGATGCCGGAAAGGAGGTATATGAGGCCGGTTTATGTGTGCCAGTTGGAAGAGCGGAAACAGATGGAGGTCAGGAGACTGCTGGAGGTCAGGAGACTGCTGGAGGGGCTGATCCTTCATGGCTGCGGCGGCGATAAGTCCGAAGTGGAGCGGTATTACGGCATGAGTTTTGAGGAGGCTGTACAGAACGGCATGGATTCCAAGATTGTGGATCTGGACTACCTCATGGTGTTCTATGCCGAGGAATATAACTCCGGAAAAGCGGATGAAGAGTTCCGTCTGGCGGATGCTGCCGTGATCACCAGCATTTTAAAAGAGGCGAGAAAAGTTGATGATGTACCGCCGTTTGTCTATCCCTGTGGCCGTCCAGAGGATAGGTTGGAACTGCAGGAAGATGAGTGGGAGCGGTAAGATGGAGGTGTGTATGAAAGTGGTTTTGATTGGAGTGCTGGCAGTTGTGGGGATTGCTGTGCTTGTGGTGTTTGCCTTTGCCCACGGGGAGAGGGTGTGCAGGGAGATCAGCGACCTTTTGGAACGGTATTAAGGGATATTGGAAGAAATATTTCCAAAGCATACTTTGTGCAGGCCCGGATCTGTGCTATACTTAAGGGCAGATAACCAGAAACCGGAGGGAATGCAGATGAAGAAGATACTTGTGATACAGGGCGGCGGCAGGGCAAAGGGAAACACTGCCCAGCTTGTCAACAGCTTTGTGGCCGGGGCAGAAGAAAGCGGACATTCTGTCGAAGTGATCTCGCTTTTAAAGAATGAGGTCAAGGGCTGCCTGGGTTGTAATGCCTGCCGTTACGGGAAGCCCTGCATCCAGAAGGACGCTTTTAATGACCTTGTGCCGAAGATCAAGGATGCAGACTGTATTGTGTTTGCCTCCCCTCTGTACTTCTGGACGGTATCTGCCAGGATAAAGGCATTTATCGAACGGTTTTACTGTATTACAGAGAAAGATCCCAACCCGCCGCTTGGCAGGTATGAGAAGTACCCCATAAAGGACTGCGCCCTGCTGATGACATCAGCGGATGACTTTTTCTGGACGTTTGAGCAGGCAGTATCCTACTATCGGTTCGCGCTTGTCAATTATATTGGCTTTCATGACAGGGGCATGGTGCTTGCCGGTGGATGCGGGGATACCAATGGAGGGCCGCAGATTGACAAGACGGCACATTTGCAGGAAGCGTCTGAATTTGGGAAAAATATTTACCCTCAATAGGGGGAAAGCTGTGAAAAGCGGATTTAGAGAGAGGTGATTATTTTGGAAGCGAAATACCATATGACACGGGAAGAGAACATTTTTGTTGCCAAAAGGAATATCGTGGACTATATCTGGAAGAGCGCACGTCTGGAGGGGCTGGCCGTGACCTATCCGGACACGGAGGCCATCTATAACGGCATGAGCGTCCAGGGGGTAAAGGTATCCGACATTGTGGCGGTGAACAATCTGAAACACGCATGGCAGTTCGTTCTGGATACCCTGGATTACCCTACGGATTATCCGTTTGTCTGTAAGATTAACCAGTGTGTAGGCGGCGATAACCTGATCATCCGGGCCGGGTATCTGCGGAACGTGCCGGTGAGCATTGGCGGTACAACGTGGAAGCCGGACATGCCTATTGAATCCCAGATTAAAGAGGAAATGGCGGAGATCGGACAGATAGAGAACCCGACAGACCGGGCGCTGACCATGATGCTCTACCTTGTGCGGAAGCAGATGTTCCTGGACGGCAACAAGAGGACATCCATGCTGGCAGGCAACCATGTGATGATTTCAAATGGGTGCGGCATTATTTCCGTTCCCATTGAATTACAGCCAGCCTTTACAGGGCTGTTGATACAGTTTTATGAATCCAATGACATGACGGAGATCAAGCAGTTTTTGTATAAGAACTGTATTGATGGCATTGAGTTTACCCCTTTGCCGGAGCAGGAAGCAGAGCGCGGGCGGGAGAACCTGCAGGGGTGGGAGCGGTAAAACAGAACAGCGGAAAGATTTCAGGGGAAGTATCGTGGGAGACCATGGTACTTCCTTTTTTCGCTTTTCAGGAGCGGAGCGACCTCCGCCCCGATGCCATGCAGAGGGGACTTTCGCTCAAAATCGGAGATTTTGGAGTTAAGGCAGGAATAGGTTTGTGAAACAAACCGGAGAAACACCGTACAGGCAAAGCCTGTACTCTTGTTAAACTTCAAATGGTGCTGTTAAAAATTGACTAAAGAGGATAGAAGGCAAAAGGCAGGCGGCAGTGGATATCCGCCGCCCGCCGCAGGTTCAGTTGTTGCCTTTAGAGGACAAAAGCTGTTCGGCCAGAGGCCGGTACTCCGGCAGCTTTAAGAGGAATGGTTCCAGACGTCGTTTAAGTTCTGCAATCTCCAGGGGATTGGCGCTTGGCAGGCCATCCTCATTTCCGGTCAGTTCAAAAACATCCAGGGAGATTTCAGAGAAGAGTTTTTCAAACAGTTCCTCGCCGGTCTCCATGAGATAAGCATCCGGATCTTGACCTGTTTCAAAAGGAGTGAGGTCAAGATAGATATATCCGGCTTTCTCTGACCATACAATATCCAGGTGTGTACTGGCATGGATGTAATCTTTGAATACGGCTATGATACGTTCCAGTTCTTTCCTTGCTTCTTTTCTGCTCATAAGTTTTTCCTTTCTGTGTTCCGGCAGTCTTTGGTTGTGGGATATAGGGATATGATACCGCAGGATTGGAAAAAAGGGAATGTACAGGGAAGTGCGGGCAGGACACAAAATAATTCACAGACGAGGAGGCAGGTTATGGCAAAACGGGATGACCGCATCATTACTTCGGTCTATCTGACAAAGGAGATGTGCAGCCAGATTGACAGGATGGCGGACAGGGAGCATATCTCCCGGAATGAACAGATCCGGCGCTACATTGAGAAAGGGCTGGCGGTGGAGGGGTACAGCCAGGACATTGACCTGATCGCAGGCATCATCCGGCAGGAGGTGCAGGCAGTCTACCATATCGAGGACATCAGGGCGGTGGTGGAACAGCAGGCCAACCGCATCGCAAAGATGCACATGAAATCCGGCAAGGTGGATGCGGCGGCTTTCTTTCTGCTGGTGAAGGTGCTGATGAACGTGGCCCATGAGGGGACGGAGGAACAGTTCGACCAGATGC
>CAJUFP010000076.1 GCA_910585645.1 uncultured Hungatella sp.
AATGCTTGGCATATCTGAACCCGGACGGGACATCTCTCCTTCTCTGTCTGGCCTCGCGACAATCCCCTCCCCCATTGCTCACTCAACAATATATCAAATATGACAACCTTAAGCTTCCGTTTTCCCCACTTTAGGTTTAAGAATAAATTAATTTCAAAATGATTGTCATCCACCCAAATAATGGGTATAATACCCATATAAATCCAACCCCAAAAGGAGCCTGACTATGACAACAAAAAATAAATTGATCACTGCTTCAATCCTATCCACCAGCTCCATACTGATAACCAGTCTTATTAATAAATATATCAAACTGTCTGCTGTGTCCAAAAACATACTCTCCGATTCAACAGAATCTATGAATAATACCTTTCACTGGAGGTTGGGAGACATTCATTATACAAAGACAGGTTCCGGTAAACCGCTGCTTTTAATCCATGACCTGGACGCCTCCTCCAGCAGTTATGAATGGCACAGGATCATACCGACTCTCTCTAAGGATTACACCATCTATGCTCTGGACTTATTAGGGTGTGGACAGTCAGAAAAGCCCTGCCTTACCTACACCAATTATGTTTATGTCCAGCTAATCTCCGATTTCATCAAATCAGAGATCGGCCATCGCACAGACGTAATCGCCACAGGAGGTTCCTCCTCTTTTGTGATTATGGCATGTTCCAGTACCCCTGATCTATTTAACCGCCTTATGCTCATCAATCCTGACAGCATAAGCGTTTGCAGTCAGCTTCCAGGAACATACTCTAAATATTATAAACGATTCCTGGATTTTCCAATAACAGGAACTCTGCTTTACCACATAGCTGTCAGCAAAAAATCCCTGAAAGATACCTTTATCAATTCCTACTTTGCCAACCGGGAATCGGTAAAAGAATCTGCCATTGAAGCATATTATGAAGCCGCCCACTTAGGCTTCTCCCCGAAATCCATATACGCGTGTGTCCGGTGCAATTACACCAAATGCAACATCACCCACGCACTGAAAAAGATCGACAATTCGATCTGCCTTGTAGGAGGCAGTAGCAAAACACATATAAAAGAAACCCTTTCTGAATATGTAGATTACAACCCTGCCATTGAATATTCCATTTTGCCTGGGACAAACCATCTGCCACAACTGGAAAGGCCAGCAGATTTTTTATCCAATCTGTATACTATTTTTGCCTAAGCCAAAATGAACCACCCTGATGCAAGCATACGGGGTATCCGATCCTAGCTTCCTTTTTCAGAACAATGCAAGCATCTGGATATTACCCCCGTGAGGGAATAAAAACAAAAGAGCCGGCGCATCCTTTCTATAAAAGTATAAAAGATGCGCCGGCCATTTTTATTTTCCGCTAAATAAGTTTTAACAAATCCAAAGGCTTGTCAAAACTATAGTCAGGAGAACTGATCCCCTCCCCCGAAACACTTCCCCACTTTGCATACCCAAAATCTATCCCCCCGTTTCTCGCAGCCTGATAGTCGGACAGGGCGTCGCCAATATATATAACTTCCTCTGCCCTTAGCCCCAGCCTGGCTATACACTCAAACAGCGGTTCCGGGTCCGGTTTGTGTTTCTTTGTGTCATCCGCCAGAACTGCTGCAGACATATACTTGTGGATTCCTTTTGAGACAACATCTATCTCATATTGTTCTTTGGTCTTTGCAGACACCACAGCCTGGATCAGACCTGCTGACTGGAATCTCTCAAACACCTCTTGAAATCCTTCATAAAGAGTCGCCCCTTCTTCATACGCATTGACATACTTTACCCATCTGGCATAAGTCTTCTCTTTGTCTTTTATCCCCAATTCCTCCATAACCTTCATTCCCGGGTAAGCCGCAAACTTACAAACCTGCTCAAAACTCCAGTCCTCACCGGTCTCCTCCCGGATTATCTTCATAAGAGGATACATATTCATATTTAATGTATTCAAAACAGTTCCGTCAATATCATAAATGACCGCCTTGTATTTTTTCATCTGATGTTCTCCTTTCCATCACATATTTCTAATGCAGAGGCTCCTTCCCAGGCACACCCGCTTTCCTTGGATACCCCTTGGCCGTCCCCTCTGTTTTCCTGATCTTTATCAAAGATCTGCTCATATCCGAACCAGGCAGCACAAATTCCGCCACATCCTCTGCCCTGCCTCCCAAAAGCTTCAAAGCCCCTTTTGCCTGGGTGATCTCATCCTGTACATTCCCGGATTTATAAGGGACAAAGTAGCCTCCAATCCTCACAAAAGGGATACAATACTCAGACAGGGTAGCCAGATTGGCCACTGCCCTGGACACGCACAAGTCAAACCGTTCCCGGTACTCCCCGTCTCTTCCATAATCCTCCGCCCTTCCATGGATTCCCAGGATCCCCCTAAGCCCCAGACTTCCTATGACCTCATCTAAAAACTTAATCCTCTTATTCAGAGAATCCAACAGGGTCATACGCATATCTGGAAAGGCGATCTTCAAGGGAATCCCGGGAAATCCCGCTCCTGTTCCCAGATCCAGAACCCTCATCCCTTCAAGTGACTCCCTGTCCATCACTTTTACAAGAGCCAGACTGTCCACAAAATGCTTTGTCACAACTTCTTCCATCTCCGTGATCGCCGTCAGATTCATCACCTTGTTCCATTGTATAAGCAGCTGATAATATTCATAAAACTGACTCAACTGCCTGTCCGACAATCCGAGAGAAAACTCCTCCAATCCCTGCTCCATCAAACTTCTGAACCGCTCTTCCATATTAATCTTTTCCCTCCCTTCCGCCTCCATGGCGCATCTGCTCCAGATACACCAGCAAAACCGAAATATCCGCAGGGGATACCCCCGAGATTCTGGAAGCCTGGCCGATGGACACAGGTTTGTAAAGATTCAGTTTCTGCACAGCCTCTCTCCGCAGGCTTTTCACTGCGCTGTAATCAAAATCTTCATTCAGCCTTTTAGACTCCAACTTTTTAAACTGAGCCACCTGCTGTTCCTGCCGCCTGATATACCCCTGGTACTTTATATTTATGTTAACTTGCTCCGCTGTATCCGACGAAAGCTCTGGTCTCCTGTCATCCAGCTCCGCCAGCATCTCATAATCCAGCTCCGGCCTTCTCACAAGCTCTGCCAGCGTGGCCCCAGTCTTTAAAGGAGTGCTTCCATGGCTTTCCAGAAATTCCTGAACCTTTCCGTTAGCCCCGATATTGGTATGTTCCAGCCGTTCTACCTCTGCCTCAATATCCCTCTCCTTCTTCAAAGTCCTCTCAAGCTCTTTATCACTGACCAATCCCATCTGGTGTCCGATCTTCCTTAAGCGCAGATCCGCGTTATCCTGCCGAAGAAGCAGACGGTACTCAGCCCTGGAAGTCATCATGCGGTAAGGCTCATGATTTTCCTTTGTCACCAGGTCATCAATCAAAACTCCGATATACGCCTGGGAGCGGTCCAACACAAAAGCCTCTCTCCCCATCACTTTCATGGCGGCATTTACCCCAGCCATAAAGCCCTGAACCGCAGCCTCCTCATAGCCGGAACTGCCATTAAATTGTCCTCCGCTAAAAAGCCCCTCAATAGCCTTAAACTCAAGGGTAGGCTTTAACTGTCTGGAATTAATACAGTCGTATTCAATAGCATACGCATTTCTCACGATCTTCACCTGCTCAAGACCTGCCACAGTTCTATACATGGCATACTGCACATCCTCCGGAAGAGAACTGGACATCCCTCCCAGATACATTTCATTGGTGTAAAGTCCCTCGGGCTCAATAAACACCTGATGCCGCTCCTTATCCGGAAACTTCACCACCTTATCCTCTATGGACGGACAGTACCTGGGCCCTGTACCCTCGATGGCGCCGGAAAAAAGCGGAGACCGATCCAGATTTGCCCGTATAATATCATGAGTCCTCTCATTGGTGTAAGTCAACCAGCAGGATACCTGATCTTTCTGCACGGTATCCGGATCCGTGGAAAAAGAAAAGGGAACCACTCTCCTGTCTCCAAACTGTTCCTCCATCTTGGAAAAGTCGATGCTCCTTTTGTCCACCCTGGCCGGAGTTCCGGTCTTAAACCGAAACATCTCCACCCCGTTGGCTTTCAGAGAATCTGTCAGATGGTTGGCTGCCTGCAATCCGTTTGGCCCTGTGGCATTGCTCACATCACCATAAATACATCTGGCATTGAGATAAGTGCCTGTGGCAAGCACCACCGCTTTGCTTCGGTACACAGCTCCGGAAAATGTCTTAACCCCCCTGATCTTCCCATCTTCCACTATGATCTCAGACACCTCCGCCTGACGGATCGTCAGATGGTCCGTATTCTCCAGAGTCCGTCTCATCTCCCTGGTGTAATCCTGCTTATCCGCCTGAGCTCTCAGAGAATGTACTGCCGGCCCTTTAGACTCGTTTAACATCTTGGACTGAATAAACGTCTTGTCAATATTCTTTCCCATCTCCCCGCCAAGGGCATCCAGCTCCCTTACCAGGTGGCCCTTGGAGCTTCCCCCAATATTGGGATTACACGGCATTAGGGCAATGCTGTCAATGCTCACCGTAAACATAATCGTCTCCAGACTCAGCCTGGCGCAGGCCAGAGCAGCCTCGCACCCGGCATGTCCCGCCCCCACCACCACAACATCATAGATTTCCTCCAAACACGGCATATCCCCATTCCCTCCTGTCAATCACTAAACCTAAACTCAGCTTTATCTTACTTTCCCATACAGAATTTTCCAAATATCTCATTGACCAAATCCTCTTCCACCGCTTCCCCCACAATACTTCCCAGACATTCATAGGCATTCATCAGATCAATAGAATAAAAATCTTCCGGCATTCCCAAGTCAATGCTTTCCATAACCATCATAAGGCTGCTTAACGCTTCCGTCAACGCCGTTTTATGGCGGACATTTGTAATATAGACCTGATCGTTAAAATCAATCTCCCCCCCATAAACCATATCCTTCACCGTCTTCTCCAGCTCCTCGATCCCTGTCTCCTCCTTTGCGGAGATCTCGATCACCCTCCTGTCAGTCCTTCTCCTAAGCTCCTCTGCCTCAACCGCCCTCTCCATATCAGACTTGTTTAAAAGCACCACAGCCTTCTGCCCCTGGATCATACTCATGATAGCCTCATCATTCTCATCCAGTGGAACCGAGCCATCTACCACATAGATGATCAGATCAGCATCCCTTGCCGCGTCCTTTGCCCGCGAGACGCCGATCTGCTCTACCAGATCCCCTGTCTCGCGGATCCCGGCAGTATCCACCACATTCAGGCTGATCCCTTCCATCCTGATATGTTCCTCCAAAATATCCCTGGTAGTCCCGGCAATATCCGTCACAATAGCCCGCTCCTCCCCGGCCAGCACATTTAACAGAGAAGACTTTCCCGCGTTTGGCTTTCCCAGGATCACGGTCCTCACCCCCTCTGTCATCACCCTTCCTCTGTCCGCGGAATTTAGAAGCCCTCTGACCTCATCCATTACCGATTCCAAAATCCCCTTAAGTCTCAAAGGATACCCATCCAGGGAGATATGTTCCGGGTCGTCCAGCGCCGACTCAATAAACGCCGTCTCATGAAGAATCCTTTCCCGCAGATCCCTGATACGCCCCGACACCTTCCCCCTAAGCTGGCCCACAGAACTTTTCAGCGCGTACTGATTCTTAGCCTGAATCAGATCCATAACAGCCTCAGCCTGTGACAGATCCATCCGTCCGTTTAAAAATGCCCTCTTTGTAAACTCCCCCGGCTCCGCCGGCCTTGCCCCGTACTTTATCACAGTCTCCAAGATCCGCCTCATCACCAGGGCACCGCCATGACAATCGATCTCAACCGTGTCCTCCCCGGTATAGCTGTGAGGCCCTCCCATAACCAGGACCAACACCTCATCCACCATCTCATCTTCATCGTAAATGTGACCGTATAAAACCCTGTGGTCATTTTCCGCCGCCCCCAGATCACAGCCCTGCTTTCCGCCCTTTCGAAATATTTTACTGACCACAGCAAAAGCCTCCTGGCCGCTGACCCTGACGATCCCGATTCCCGAACTTCCCACAGCCGTGGCGATAGCCGCTATGGTATCTGTATGATTCCTCATTCCATCCTCTCCCATTTCGATCACCTTTCCAGATCTTCCATCCCATCATGTCAGAAAAAGCGGGGATCAATCTCCCCGCCTTCCCCAAAACTATTCACTTACCTGCTCTCTCTCCTGATTCTGGCCGCGGCCCTGACCTCTCCTTCCGTCCCGGTCCCTGCGGTCTCTCTCCCGCCCCTCTCTCTTGAGAGAGATGACCACATGCCTGAAAGGCTCCTCCCCCTCGCTTCTGGTCACAACATACCGGTCATTCTGAAGGGCCGCATGAATGATGCGCCGCTCATAAGGATTCATAGGCTCCAGAGACACATTCCTTCTGGTTCTCTTCACCTTGTAAGCTATGTTCCTGGCCAGAGATTCCAGAGTCGCCTTTCTTCTGTCTCTGTAATTTTCCGTGTCCAGCTTCACCCTTACATAACCGTCGCACTCCTTGTTCACCACAAGGCTTGTAAGGTACTGGAGAGAATCCAGGGTCTGTCCCCTCTTTCCAATAAGGATCCCCATATCCGGCCCGGCCAGATCAACGGTCATCTCCTTGTCCTTTTCCTCAAAGGAAACAGACACCGTAACCTCCATTCCCATAGCCCCAAATACCTGGCACAAAAAATCCCTGGCCGCCTTATCGCAGGCCTCCACATTCATCTTTTTCGCCGGCTTTTTCTCTTCCTTCTCCTCAGCCTCAAAGCCGGACAGTTCAGCAGCAGTAACCGGCTTTTCTTCCACAGCCGTTTCTTTCGCGGAAACAGATGTGGGCTTTTCAGGCGCTTTCCCGGGCCGCAAAGTTTTCTCCGCAGCTGCCTGCTCCTTAGCCGCCTTCTGCTGATTCTTCTTCTGATTTTTCTGAGCATTCTTTTTGGAGTTATCCTTTTTGGCTTCCTTCACAGGCTCCTTGGGAGGCTCCTTTTCTTTCTTCTCCTCTTTCACGGATTTCTCAAGGGAACTGCTGTCAATCCGACCTGTAGCCAGAAACGCCTCCAGGTCGTCATCTTCTTTCTTTTTATTGGCGCGGATCACCACGTTTTTCCCAAACAGGCCCAGGAATCCGGAACTCCCCTTCTCAATAACCGTATACTCCAGATTATCGCTGGTGGTCCCCAATTCAATCAAAGCCTTGGTAATAGCCTCATCCAAAGTCTTTGCGGTTACGGTAATCATATTCATAGGTACCCCTCCTATTTTTTGTGCCTCTCATTGTACTTCTGCACCATGTTCGCTTTAGCCGCCAGACTGCCGGGCTTGGCATCCTTATTATAGTAATCCGTAGATTCCTTCACGATCGCTTTCGTCTTTTCCAGCTTGGCGTTTCTGGCTGCCTCCTCCTTCTCCTCCGCAGCCTGAAGGCTCTTAAGAGTCGCGGCCGCGTTCATGTTCACCTTCTGCGGCGGAAGTCCTTTTCTCTCCCGCTTTTTATTTGCCTTCTCCACATTCGTCTTGATCAATTCATCAATATCCACCTTGTCCAGATAAGCGTTGACGCCGATCTGCTGTACCACCTGGAGCAAACTGCTGGCCACCCAGTAAAGTCCGATCCCAAGAGGGAAGGAGAAACAGAACACCACTGACATCAGCGGCATATAGATGTTCATAGACTTCATCATGGCAGCGCTTGGATTCTCCTCATCGCTGACCTGAGGCTGGGCGGAACTCATAAGCTTGGTGCTGTACCACTGGGTAAGGCCGGATAAGATCGGGATCATCAGAGCAATAAGCGCCATCACAATGGTCACTTCCGAACTTCCGCTGATAAACTCTTTCAGCACGTTAAACGGAGTGTAGGCGATATTTACAGTCAAAAACTGCTGCATCCCGTTGATGGCGGAGATCACATTCTCCCCGGCCGCGTTTGTCACAGTGGCAATATCCGGAAATACCGCCGCTAACTCCTCCCACTGCCTGTCCGTCAGCTTGTAGAGCAGATCCACTACCTTGTCCATATTGGTGTAGTCCATAGCGGCAAGTTTATGGGTCTCAGCCAGCCCGGTAAACACCTCTGAGGACGCAAACCCCTGGGGCAGCTTTGCGATAATCAAGTCAAAATACCTGCGTACCGTGCTGGCGTAGGCGGGAATATTGTACATAACCCGGTACAAGGCCAGCATAATGGGAAGCTGGATCAAAAGAGGCAGGCACCCTCCGGTCATGGACGTGCCGTACTTTTCATACACAGCCTTTGTCTCCACATTCATACGCATCATGGAATCGTTATCATTTTTCCCTTTATACTTCTTCTGAATCGCCTGTAATTCCGGCTGCATAACAGCCATAAGCTTGCTGGACTTCTGCTGCTTTAACGTAAGGGGCAGCATGAGAAGCTTCATGACTATGGTAAACAGAATGATGCACAGGCCGATATTCATCACCCCAAATGTGCTGGTGAACCGGAACAACGCCTCCATGATCCATCCCAGGATCTGGGCGATGGGTCCTAAAATACCGCCTGCTTTTGTCAGAACTAAAAAATCCAATGAATTACCTCCTCATCACTACGGAACTGGGTCATAACCGCCTTCTGCCCAGGGATGACACCGCAGTATCCTCCTGATGGACAACCATAAACCTTTCGCCACGCCGTACTTTCCAAGTGCCTCAATGGCGTATTGAGAACACGTAGGCGTGTAAATGCAGTGATATCTTACCTTTAAAGGCGATAAAAAAATCTGATATCCCCGAATACACCCTATCAAAAGTTTTCTTATCAATCTTATCACTTCGATTCTTTCATAATGTTATGCAGTCCGCACAAGTGCCTGTATGCACTTTCTATTTTTTTGTAATCCGAATCCTTAGCCGCCGTCCGGGCGACCACAATGATGTCTAGTCCAGAATCCATATGCTCTCTGTTCAAACGAAAACTCTCTCTTATCAAACGGGTCACATGATGTCTCACCACGCTGTTTCCCACCTTTTTGCTGACCGAGATCCCGATGCGCGTCTCCTTTCTGTCTGTGGGATACACATACATCACAAGCAGCCTGTTGGCATAGGATGTTCCATTCTTATAAACGATCTGAAAATCACTGTTCTTTTTAATAGAAGGAAATCTCTTCATAAACATCCCCCTGCCTGGAAACTTTTGACCAAATGTCAGCGCCGCAATTCCCCGGACTCTTCCAGATCTTGCGATTTCTAAAGGATTTACCTAAAATTTAACAAACATTTTACAGAAAAGAAAAGGCCACAATCTCTTGCGGCCTGACTGCTTAAGCAGATAATCTTGCTCTTCCCTTTGCTCTTCTGGCAGCTAACACTTTTCTTCCGCCCGGAGTACTCATTCTGGCTCTGAAGCCATGAACCTTAGATCTCTGTCTCTTCTTCGGCTGAAACGTCATCTTCATATAGCAGCACCTCCTCTTTATCCAATCTTACTGGGGCGGCTGCAATAAAACCGCCCCAACTTATTTACATAAGCATATTAGGACTATTCAAAAAAACATCATTTCAATTATAAAGAAGGAATCCCCCAAAGTCAAGCACTTTTCACCAAATATGGAACCGTATGAATCAATATTTTTCCCACCACAGCCACCAAAATCCCCGCGGCCACAGCTTCCGGAATCCCGGACCCTGTAATCGTCACCATGATCAGCCCCCAGACCGCGTCCATGGCCACGCTCCTGGCCTGGGCATACTCTCCTGCCAAAAGCACATAGATACTTCCCATGACAAACACCGTATTCACCATGGACCCGACAAACCCCGTAATCGGAAGAGCCGCCACAGCCGGAACCTTCCATTTCTTCATAAGGATCCAAAACCACCCGGAAATAACTCCGATCATAACCCTGCATCCCACAGAGATCCACAGAGCCTTCACCGCCCCCGCGATCCCTGTCATGCTCAAAAACGGTGAAAACGCAAAGGACAAAAGGGTAGGCGCCATGGTATTGCTGATCAGGGAGCAAACACCAAACACCGCCCCCAAAATAGCCCCCGCCCCAGGCCCCAGAAGGATAGCCCCCAGGATCACCGGAATGTGTACTGTTGTTGCCTTAATCACCGGAAGCTGGATCATCCCCAGAGGCGTATTTGCCAACAATATGACAATAGCCGCCATAAGTGCAACACTGGTCAGATAACGAGTGTCTCTTTTCTTCGTCTTCATTTTTCTTTCCTCCTGCTACTGTTCTTTTTCAAGATACAATGCGTTGACAGTTACCGCCAGCCCAATCCAGGTTGACATGAAAATTATAATCGAAGTCCGGCGTATACGT
The DNA here is from genome assembly GCA_910585645.1 of uncultured Hungatella sp. GTDB lineage: Bacteria > Bacillota > Clostridia > Lachnospirales > Lachnospiraceae > UBA3402. Next base: position 10,293 of record CAJUFP010000076.1, read on the forward strand.
CAACTTTATTTTTTTCCAAATGATCCAGCGAATCCTGCTTTTGTCCCACATTTCCACTCTCCCATTCCCCACTTATCCACAAAATGTTGATAACTTGTGGATAACTCTCTGGATTTTTCTGTATTTCTTCACAGCATCCCCCATTTTTTCCTGATTTTACATACCTTTCTCCCCTGTTCATAACCCAGCTTGTCCTTTTCCCCACAATGTGGATAAACCTGCCTGTCCACCGCTTTTACACAGGACTTACACACATATTTTCCAACTTATCCACATTATTTTCCTATTTTCATTGAAAAAAATCCCTTCCTATTGTAAAATAGGTTTAGATTGGGCAAATGTGCGGTTTTGCCTTTACTACACGATAGGAGACAAATTATGCTGGAACAACTACAACAACAATGGGATGATATCCTGCTTCATTTAAAAGAGGAACACGAACTTTTGGATGTTTCCTATAAAACATGGCTGCTGCCCCTGAAAGTATATTCTGTGGAAGGGACCACAGTAGGCATCATGGCCCCTGATGCCAGCTTTGTCACCTATATCCGCAAAAAATACGGGCTACTTCTTCAAGTGACCATCGAGGAAGTGACCGGGTTTGCCTGTACCGTGGAGTTTTTCACCGAGGATTCTGTAAAGGACAAGTCAAAAACTGAAAAACAGCTGATCCAGACCAACTCCTCTGATGTGAGCCAGACAGCGATCCAGAGCGCCAACTTAAACCCCAGGTATACTTTTGACACCTTCGTGGTAGGCGCCAACAACAACCTGGCCCACGCGGCGGCCCTGGCCGTAGCCGAGTCCCCGGGGGAGGTGTACAATCCCCTGTTTATCTACGGCGGTGTTGGGCTTGGCAAGACCCACCTGATGCACTCCATTGCCCACTTCATCTTAAAAAACAACAAAGACGCCAAAGTTTTATACGTTTCCTCCGAGAAATTCACCAATGAGCTGATCGACGCGATCCGTAATAAAAACAATATCACCACCACGGAATTCAGGGAAAAATACCGCAACAACGACGCCCTGCTCATCGACGATATTCAGTTTATCATAGGAAAAGAAAGCACTCAGGAGGAATTTTTCCACACCTTTAATACGTTATATGAGTCGAAAAAGCAGATTATCATATCCTCTGATAAACCGCCAAAAGACATCGAGACACTGGAGGAACGCCTCCGTTCCCGCTTTGAGTGGGGGCTGACCGTTGACATCCAGTCTCCGGATTATGAGACAAGAATGGCGATCCTGCGAAAAAAAGAGGACTTAGAGGGGTATAATATTGACAATGAAGTCATCAAATACATTGCCACAAACATCAAGTCCAACATTCGGGAGTTGGAGGGAGCTCTGACAAAGATCGTGGCTCTGTCAAAACTGGACCACAACAAGGAGATCACCATCGCGTTGGCTGAGGAAGCCCTAAAGGACATTATCTCCCCAAATGCCGGGCGTAAGATCACGGCGGACACCATTATCCAGGTAGTGGCAGACCATTTCGGCCTGACCCCCCTGGATATCGCCTCCCAGAAGCGGAGCAAAAACATCGCCTATCCCCGGCAGATCTGCATGTATCTCTGCCAGGAGATTACGGGAACGCCCCTTCAGGAGATCGGGCGGCTCCTTGGGGGAAGGGACCACACCACCATCATCCATGGCAGGGATAAGATCGCCTCTGACCTTAAGACCAACGAGACTACTGCCAATACCATTGAGATCTTAAAGAAGAAACTTAACCCACAATAGGCTGTGGAGAACCTGTTGAATTTTTGTGGATAACCCCCTGAGATTTTTTGTGAAGATCCCCATTGTGGATAAGCATTCTGAACTTGAGAAAAAACCTGAACCTTTTCCACATGGTTCTAAACACCACTTTTTCCCATATTTCAGAATGATTTCCAGGTTTTACACAAATTCACAGCCCCTACTACGATTGCTACGAAAAAGAACTATTTCTTTCGTTCTATATAAGACCATGAACCAGCAAAGGAGTTATCAACATTTATGAAGCTGACATTTAAAAAAGATGATCTACTGAGCGGTATCAACATTGTGCTAAAAGCGGTTTCCTCCAAAACTACCATGCCTATTTTAGAGTGTATTCTCATAGACGCCAGCGCGGACCAGATCAAACTGACTGGCAATGACATGGAACTTGGCATTGAGACAGTTGTGGAGGGGACGATTGATGAAAAGGGCAAGATTGCCCTGGAAGCGAAACTTTTCTCCGAGATTATCCGGAAGCTTTCAGGAGGGGAAGCGCCTGTCACCATAGTTGTTGACGACAATTACACCACCACCATCACCTGCGAATCCTCAGTTTTCCACATTCAGGGCAAAGACGGAGAAGAATTTTCCTATCTGCCCTACATTGAAAAAGATCACCACATCTCTCTCTCCCAGTTTACCTTAAAAGAGGTGATCCGCCAGACCCTCTTCTCCATCTCTGTCAATGACAGCAACAAGATGATGACAGGAGAGCTGTTCCAGGTGACAGGAAGCCAGCTAAAGGTGGTCTCCCTTGACGGACACAGAATGTCCATACGAAAAATTACGCTGAAAGACACTTATGATGATATAAAGGTCATTGTTCCTGGCAAGACTCTCAATGAGATCAGCAAGATCTTAAATGGGGACAATGAAAGCGAAGTGCTGATCTACTTCAGCAAAAACCATATTTTATTTGAATTTGATTCTACAACCGTGGTCTCCCGTCTGATCGAGGGAGAGTATTTCCGCATTGAGCAGATGCTGTCCAGTGATTATGAGACCAAAGTTTCTATCAATAAGAGGGATTTCCTGGATAATATTGACAGAGCAACGATTTTTGTCAGAGAAAACGATAAAAAGCCAATTATTCTGAATATTACGGAAAATACCATGGAATTAAAGATGAACTCCAGTTTCGGTTCCATGAACTCCCAAGTTCCCATCCGCAAGGCGGGGAAAGACATTATGATCGGGTTTAATCCAAAGTTTCTCATGGACGCCCTGCGGATCATTGATGACGAAGAAGTGGATCTGTACATGATGAATCCGAAGTCGCCCTGTTTCATTAAAGATTCGGATGAGAACTATATTTATTTGATCTTGCCGGTGAATTTTAACGCGGCTGCCATTTAAGTTTTTGGAATACTTAAGAGCCCAAATAACAGATCTCTTATTAGGAAAGGATACCTATGGAAGTAGTTAAATTGAGGGATGAGTATATTAAGCTAAGCCAGGCCCTAAAAGCCGCCGGCCTGGCAGATTCCGGCGTGGATGCGAAATATGCCATTCTGGACGGAGAAGTCAAGGTCAACGGACAGGTGGAATACCAGCGGGGCAAAAAACTCCATGCCGGAGATGAGGTAAGTTTTCACGGGGAGACCATAAGGATTGAAGCAGGGACATGATTATAGAATCCATAGAGCTGAAAAACTACAGAAACTACGAAGAACTACATATGGATTTCAGCCCCGGGACCAATATTCTGTATGGGGATAATGCCCAGGGAAAGACCAATGTGCTGGAAGCTGTGTATGTGTGCAGTACCACCAAATCCCATCGGGGAAGCAAAGACAAAGAGATCATCCGGTTTCACCAGGAAGAATCCCACATCAAGATGTGCGTGAGAAAGCTGGATGTTCCATACCGGATTGATATGCATTTAAAGAAAAACAAAGCCAAAGGAATCGCCATAAACGGCATTCCCATCCGAAAAGCCAGCGAGCTGTTTGGGATTGTCAATGTGGTTTTTTTCTCCCCGGAAGATTTAAATATCATAAAAAACGGGCCTGACCAAAGGCGGCGGTTCATGGATTTGGAGTTATGTCAACTAGATAAACTGTACGTCCATGCCCTGGTTCAGTACAACCGGGTGCTGCTCCAGAGAAATAAACTATTAAAAGAGCTGAACTTCCACCCGGAATACGAGGAGACACTGGATGTATGGGATATGCAGTTGCTCCAGTACGGCAAAGAGCTGATCCGGTGCAGAGAAGAATTTGTGGGAAAGCTTGATCACATGGTCAGAAAGACCCACAGCCAGATATCCGGAGGCAGGGAAAAACTGGTTCTCTCCTACGAGCCCAATGTGACGGTTGAGCGGTTTGAAGAAAAACTTGCCCTTGGCAGAGACACAGATGTAAAGATGAGGACCACCACCACAGGTCCCCACCGGGACGACATCAGTTTCCTGGTAGACCAAATAGACATCCGCAGATTCGGTTCCCAGGGACAGCAGAGGACAGCAGCCCTCTCCCTGAAACTTTCGGAAATTGAACTGGTGAAAGAGCTGGTGCGGGACTATCCGGTGCTGCTTTTAGACGACGTTCTCTCCGAGTTGGACGGCGGGCGCCAGGAACAGCTCCTTGCAGGCATAAAAGAAATTCAGACCATGATCACCTGCACAGGAGTGGAGGACTTTGTAAACCACCGTTTTCCCATAGACAGGGTCTATAAAGTAGTACAGGGCGTCGTGACAGCGGAAAATAAAACATAACCTTCAGGAGATTAGGAGAATACGGTATGGGAATGATTGGATGTTACATCCGCATGGATGATGAAAACGTAAAAGAGCTCCAAAACGGAGCCGAACTTGATATTTCCGACAATAACCACAATATGATGGACATAGATAAATCCTGGCATGCCATTCACTTCATTCTCTCAGGCAAAGTCTGGGAGATCGATGAGGATAACCCTCTAAGCCAGGTGGTCCTTGGCGGCGTTCCTGTCAATGACGACGACATGGGATACGGTCCTGCCAGGCTCCTTGAAAAGGACCTGGTAAAAAAAGCAGCAGACGCCCTGGAGTCCTGGGACGAAAAGGCGTTTCGGGACGGATTTTCCATGGACGCCATGGTAGAAAATGAAATATATCCTGTGATGATCAATGAAAATGAAGAACAGTTTTTCCAGTATGTCTGGTCCTATTTCAAAGAGGTGAAAAACTTTTTCCGTCAGGCCGCGGACTGCGGACAGAATATTATCAGCTTTATCTATTAAAAGGAGGTACTTAAGTGGGTACAGAGTACGGAGCAGAACAGATCCAAATCTTAGAAGGACTGGAAGCAGTAAGGAAACGGCCTGGAATGTATATAGGCAGCACCTCTGCCAGAGGACTTCATCATCTTGTATACGAAATCGTGGACAATTCCGTGGATGAGGCGTTGGCCGGATTCTGTACAGACATTGATGTGCAGATCAACGAGGACAATTCCGTCACGGTCATTGACAATGGCCGGGGCATCCCTGTGGACATACAGAAAAAAGCCGGACTCCCGGCCGTGGAGGTGGTATTCACCGTGCTCCACGCCGGCGGCAAATTCGGAGGCGGGGGATACAAAGTATCCGGAGGGCTTCACGGCGTAGGCGCGTCCGTGGTAAACGCCCTGTCAGAATGGCTGGAAGTCAACATTTACAAAGACGGACAGATCTACCATCAAAGATACGAGAGAGGAAAAGTGGCAGGTCCGTTAACTGTCACCGGCTCCTGCAGCCCGGAAAAACACGGCACAGAAGTGCGCTTCCTTCCGGACCGGGAGATCTTCGAGGAGACGGTCTACGACTATGAGACTCTGCGGATACGCCTCCAGGAAACCGCCTTCCTGACAAAAGCGCTAAAGATCACCCTGCGGGACGACAGGGAAGAAAAAAAAGAAAAAGTATTCCACTACGAAGGCGGCATCAAAGAATTTGTCACCTACCTGAACAAAGGCAAAATCCCCCTGTACGACCAGGTCATCTACTGCGAGGGCACCCGGGACAAAGTGTACGTGGAAGTATCCATGCAGCACAACGACTCCTACACCGAGAATATTTACACCTTTGTCAACAACATCAACACCCCGGAAGGCGGAACCCATCTCACCGGATTCAAAAACGCCCTGACAAAGACCTTTAACGACTATGCCAGGAAAAATAAACTGTTAAAAGACAGCGAGCCGTCCCTAAGCGGCGAAGATATCAGAGAAGGACTGACCTCCATTATCAGCGTCAAAATCGAGGAGCCCCAGTTTGAGGGACAGACAAAACAAAAACTGGGCAACAGCGAAGCCAGACTGGCGGTAGACTCCATTGTCAGCGAACAGCTGACTTACTTTTTGGAGCAAAATCCGTCTGTGGCCAAAGCCATGTGCGAAAAATCCATTTTAGCCCAGAGAGCCAGGGCGGCAGCCAGAAAAGCCAGGGACTTAACCAGAAGAAAAACAGCCCTGGAAGGCATGGCCCTTCCCGGAAAGCTGGCCGACTGTTCCAACAAAGACCCGGAAAAATGCGAGATCTACATTGTAGAGGGAGACTCCGCCGGAGGTTCCGCCAAGACCGCCCGGTCCAGGGACACCCAGGCCATTCTTCCCCTGCGCGGAAAAATTCTCAATGTGGAAAAGGCAAGGCTAGACAAGATCTACGGCAACGCGGAGATCAAAGCCATGATAACCGCCTTCGGAACCGGCATCCACGAAGACTTTGACATTACAAAGCTGCGGTACAACAAGATCATCATCATGACCGATGCCGACGTGGACGGCGCCCACATCAGCACCCTGCTTCTCACATTTTTATATCGGTTCATGCCGGAGCTGATCAGACAGGGCCATGTGTACCTGGCCCAGCCGCCTCTGTACAAAATAGAAAAAAACAAAAAAGTATGGTACGCCTACAGCGACCCGGAATTAAACTCCATCCTGAAAGAAATCGGAAGAGACAACAACAATAAGATTCAGAGATACAAAGGACTGGGGGAGATGGACGCGGAGCAGCTATGGGAGACCACCATGGACCCGGAGCGGCGTATCCTCCTTCGGGTCAATATGGATGACGACGTTGCCTCCGAGCTGGACCTTACCTTTACCACCCTTATGGGCGACCAGGTAGAGCCGAGACGTGAATTTATCGAAGCCAACGCCAAGCGCGTCCAGAATCTGGATATTTAAGACGGGAGGAAACTATGGAACCAAATGTATTTGACAAAATTCATGACATAGACTTAAAAAAGACCATGGAGGAGTCCTACATTGACTACGCCATGAGCGTAATCGCCTCCCGCGCCCTGCCGGATGTAAGGGACGGCCTAAAGCCGGTACAGAGAAGAGTTCTCTACTCCATGGTAGAGTTAAACAACGGCCCGGACAAGCCCCACAGAAAATGCGCCCGTATCGTCGGCGATACCATGGGTAAATACCACCCCCACGGCGACAGCTCCATCTACGGAGCCCTTGTAAACATGGCCCAGGAGTGGTCCACCCGCTACCCCCTTGTAGACGGCCACGGCAATTTCGGTTCCGTGGACGGCGACGGCGCTGCAGCCATGCGGTACACCGAAGCCAGGCTCAGCAAGATATCCATGGAACTTTTATCCGACATCGGCAAAGACACCGTGGACTTTGTGCCAAACTTTGACGAGACGGAAAAAGAGCCGACGGTTCTCCCGTCCCGCTACCCCAACCTTCTGGTAAACGGCACCTCCGGCATCGCCGTAGGCATGGCCACCAACATACCGCCCCACAACCTGCGGGAAGTCATTGCCGCCGTGGTAAAGATCATCGACAATCAGGTAAACGAGGAGCGGGAGACCTCCATTGAAGAGGTTATGGAGATCGTAAAAGGCCCGGATTTCCCCACAGGAGCCACCATCCTTGGAAAGCGGGGAATCGAAGAAGCCTACCGCACCGGAAGAGGAAAGATCAGAGTTCGGGCCGTGTCGGACATTGAGACCATGGCCAACGGCAAAAGCAAGATCGTGGTCACGGAGATTCCATTTCTGGTAAACAAGGCCCGCCTCATCGAAAAGATCGCCGAGCTTGTAAAAGATAAAAAAGTAGACGGCATCACCGATCTGCGGGACGAGTCCGACCGGGAAGGCATGCGCATCGTCATGGAGATCCGCCGGGACGCCAACGCAAATGTCATCCTCAATCAGCTTTACAAACACACCCAGATGCAGGACACCTTTGGAGTCATTATGCTGTCTCTGGTAAATAATCAGCCAAAAGTCCTGAACCTTCTCCAGATGCTTGGCTACTACTTAGAGCACCAGAAAGAGGTAGTCACCAGAAGGACAAAATACGACTTAAACAAGGCCGAAGAGCGAGCCCACATCTTGGAAGGCCTGCTTATAGCCCTTGACAATATCGACGAGGTAATCCGTATCATCCGAGGCTCCCAGAATGTCCAGACAGCCAAGCAGCAGTTGATGGAGCGGTTCGGATTAAGCGACGCCCAGTCCCAGGCCATTGTGGACATGCGGCTTCGGGCCCTTACAGGTCTGGAGAGAAGTAGGCTGGAGGCAGAGTACAAAGAGCTGGAGGCAAAGATTGAGCAGTTGAAAGCGATTTTGGCAGACGAGAAAAAGCTGTTGGGCGTTATCCGGGAGGAAATCCAGATCATCTCCGACAAATACGGCGACGACAGAAAAACCTCCATCGGATTCGACGAATTTGACATGTCCATGGAAGATTTGATTCCCAACGACGACACCGTGGTGGCCATGACCCGCTTAGGCTACATCAAGCGCATGTCCCCGGACAATTTCAAGAGTCAGAACCGGGGCGGCAAAGGCATCAAGGGAATGCAGACCATAGACGAAGACTACATTGAAGACCTGATTATGACAAAGAACCACAACAACATCATGTTCTTTACCAACACAGGCCGGGTCTACAGGCTGAAAGCCTACGCCATCCCCGAGGCAGGGAGAACCGCCAGAGGCACAGCCATTGTAAACCTTCTCCAGATGATGCCCGGAGAAAAGATCACCTCCATCGTGTCCATGAAAGAATTTAATGACGACCATTACCTCTTCATGGCCACCAAATACGGCATGGCCAAAAAGACCCCCATGGGCGAATATTCCAATGTGCGCAAAAACGGCCTTCAGGCCATTGTCCTCAAGGAAGGCGACGAGCTTATAGAAGTAAAAGCCACCGACGACACCAGGGATATTTTCATGGTCACAAAGAAAGGCCAGTGTATCCGGTTCCACGAATCCGATGTGAGAATCACAGGCCGCGTGTCCATGGGCGTTATCGGCATGAAGCTGGACGAGGACGACGAAGTCATCGGCATGCAGATGGATTCCCAGGGAGAGACCCTTTTAGTGGTGTCTGCCAACGGAATCGGCAAGCGGACCGATATCAGCGAGTTCCCGGTCCAGAGGCGAAGCGGAAAAGGAATCCGGTGCTATAAGATCGTGGAAAAAACCGGCGATCTGGTAGGCGCCAAGCTGGTTCACGAAGACCACGATATCATGATGATCACCAATGAAGGGATCATCATCCGAATCAGCGTAAAAGATATCTCCGTCCTTGGCCGCAATACGTCCGGAGTAAAACTGATGAATATTGACACAGATTCCAACACCTATATCGCAAGCATCGCCAAGGTCAGGGATGACGGAAATAAGGATGGAAATGAGTCCGAAGAAAAAGAAGATGAAGCTTCGGAAGAAGGAAACGAAGAAAATGGCGGCAGTGAAGAATAACGAAACTGCCAGGCAATAACATAAAGACGGCTGCCGGGGGAGCGGGATGGCAGCCGTCTTTCATCCGTTGTACTAATTTTTAAATAAGTCACTGTGAGTTCCGGTGCGAGCCAAAGTCAGAACCAGAACATTGTCCTCAATACGATAAATCAGCAGCCAGTCCGGCTGAATATGACATTCCCTATGACCTGCCCAATCACCGGATAGCTCATGGTCCTTGTTTTTTTCAGGAAGTGTTTCGCCCCGTGACAGAGCCCTGATGATATCATCTAAAAGATTAATGTCCAGATGGCGTTTCATAGCTAATTTGTAATCTTTTTTGAACCTGGTGGTCCAGACAATATCACGGCTCATCGCTTCAATTCCAGAAGAGCCTCTTCCACATCAGAGTAACGCTTTACACTGGAATCATGGGCAATTTTCTCCGCCTCCAACATTGCAGCAATCGTGTCTTTGTTAGGCTGTTCCAGCCTGACATCAAAAGGAAGCCCGCCTACACGCAGCGACTGACGCAGAAAAACATTAATAGCTGTAGTAAGATTCATACCTAACTGGCTGTAAAGAGATTCGCATTGCTTTTTAATTTCACTGTCCATGCGGACGCTAAAATTAATTGTGTTTGCCATTTTATCAGCTCCTTTTTCATCATTTGCACTTATAGTATATGCTATTTGCAATGCAAAATCAACTTAACAGCCGCAAATTTATAAAGATTTAATGCCTACTCCAAATTCAACCTCCGCGAAAGAATATAATTCGCAGCCCAAAAGCACCCCACCGCAGTAATCAGCGAAAACAGCGTCGTATAAATCATATACCCGTTATAAGAAAATTCCGAATACCCCAAATAAATCCCCCTGTTCCCCGCAACCACCAGAACAATGGTGTTGAGAATCTGCGTAAGCACATGCATCCCAATATAAGCCAAAATCGCCCCCAGAATCCGGTGTTCCTTCCAAAGCTGGCCAAGGGCAATACAGGCAAAGAACATCAAAGGTTCCTGAAACAAACCGATCAACCCGTTAAGCCCTGTAAAAAACGTATAGCTCTCAATCCTGGAATTGATGTTTCTCAAAAAGTGCTCTATCATATGCATAATCGGAAAATCCCTCATATGCCCCGTAAACAAAAGAACCACCGATAAACCTACAATCACATTCACCAGAATATGCCAAAACGCCGAAATCAAAGTTTTCGACCATATAAGGCTGCTGGTTTTCACCGGAAGGGTGTGGGTCAGATACCCATGATCGCTGACCATGGTGTTATAAAAATCATAAACGATAAACACAGAAGTCATCAGATAACAGGCAATAAAATAAATCGCAAAAATAATCATGTAAAAAACGGAGAAAACAACGATCCCGTTAAACCATCCGCTGTCAAAAGACTGCCGGCTCTGAGACAGAATAATCTCAAACAAAATCTTCCCCACAGCAGCCGCAACGCCGTAGCCGCACAAAAGAGGAACAAAAAACCGGCAGGTAGCATAAAAATCCTTCTTTAACAATTTCCCTAACATTGAAACACCTCCCTGAACAATTCATCAACAGACTTCCCGTACTGCTCCCGAATGCCGTCAACCGAAGACTGCAAAGTAACAACCCCGTTCTTCAAGAAAATAATCTGGTCCAGAACCTGCTCCACATCCGCAATCAGGTGAGTGGAAATCAAGATCGAGCCGTTTTCATTATAATTGGTCAAAATCGTCTGCAAAATATAATCCCTTGCCGCCGGGTCCACCCCGCCGATAGGCTCATCCAGCAGATAAAGGTCCGCGTTTCGGCTCATAACCAGAATTAGCTGCACCTTCTCCCTGGTCCCTTTAGAAAGAGTCTTAAGCTTCTGTGCGGGATTAATATTCAGCCGCTTTAACATCTCATAAGCCTTATTCCGGTCAAAATTATCATAAAAATCATGAAACAGGTCAATAATCTGAGAAACCTTCATCCATTGGCTGAGATAATTCTTATCCGGCAGATAAGAGATCCTTGCCTTGGACTCAGGCCCCACAGGCCCGCCGCAGACAGCCAAACTTCCTGACGACGGAACCAAAAGACCGCAGGCCAGCTTGATCAGCGTGGTCTTACCGCTTCCGTTAGGCCCCAGCAGCCCGATAATATGTCCCGGCTCAATGGTCAGGGAAACATCACTCAGCGCATACATGGAACCAAACTGCTTTGTCACATGAGAATACTCCAAAATGGTACTCATACTCCACCTCCTGATTTATAATGAATCTCTAAAAAATTTTAATCGTGAGAAATGATCTTGTGGATAAGCTCAAGAATCTCCTCCGTCTCATACCCAAGCTGTTCCATCTCACGAAAGAACGTAAGAATCTTCTCCTGCCCAATAGACTCTTTCATCTGTTTAATCAACTCCTCATCCTCTGTCACAAATCTCCCGGAAGTTCTCTGGCTGTAAATCAGCCCGCTTCGCTCCAACTCTGTTAGCGCCCTCTGCATGGTATTGGGGTTCACCGACGATTCCGACGCCAGATCCCGCACAGAAGGAAGCTTGCTTCCCGCCGGATACTGTCCCGATATAATAAGTAATCGAATCCGTTCCAGCAGTTGTGTGTAGATGGGCCTTCCGCTGTCAAACTGCCATGCCATAAAAGACCTCCTTTATACTATTGTATTAATTACTTAATGCAAATATACAACAGAAAAAATCAACTGTCAAGCCCTGTTCACAGAAATTTTTACTTGATTTCAACTTTTAAATCACGTATGATAAAATACGATAATCATTCTGTGAAAATCATGACAGGAGGGTACAGGTTTGAGAACCATAACCACACAGGAAATAACAGAACATATTAAAGAAATGTGCATAGAAGCCAACCATACACTATCCCCGGATATGAAAGCCGTATTTCAAGCTGCCGTCCAAAAAGAGGAATCTCCCTTAGGAAAAAAAATTTTAAATCAGCTTGAGGAAAATCTGACTATTGCAGGGCAGGACATGATTCCCATTTGTCAGGACACGGGGATGGCCGTGGTATTTTTGAGCGTGGGACAGGACGTTCATATTGAGGGCGGTTCCCTTAAAGACGCGGTGAATCAGGGTGTCAGGGAAGGGTACACAGCAGGATATCTGAGAAAATCCGTTGTGTCAGACCCCATTGAGCGGGTCAACACAAAAGACAACACCCCCGCAGTGATTCACTATGAAATCACAGACGGGGACAGGATTCACATCACCGTGGCCCCAAAAGGCTTTGGAAGTGAAAATATGAGCCGGGTATTTATGCTGAAACCGGCAGACGGAATCGAGGGGGTAAAAGAAGCCATTCTGACCGCCGTAAAAGATGCCGGCCCCAACGCCTGTCCGCCTATGGTAGTGGGCGTGGGAATCGGAGGAACCTTTGAAAAATGCGCTCTCATGGCAAAACACGCCCTTACCAGAAACTTAGAGCAGCCGTCTCCCATTCCCTATGTAAGACAGATGGAACAGGAAATGTTAAAAAAGATAAACGATCTGGGAATCGGCCCCGGAGGTTTAGGCGGAACCGTAACTGCCCTGGCAGTAAACATTGAAACCTATCCCACACACATCGCAGGCCTGCCGGTGGCAGTGAATATCTGCTGTCACGTCAACCGCCACGCACACCGGGTTATCTAAACAGAGAGGAGGACACTATGGAGCGACAGATACAGGCGCCGGTCACCAGGGAAGAAGCCAGACAATTAAAAGCAGGGGACTACGTCTACATAACCGGCACCATCTACACAGCCAGGGACGCAGCCCACAAGCGGATGCAGGAAACCCTTGACCGGGGAGAAGAACTTCCGTTTTCCATAAAAGGAAACGTGATTTACTATATGGGGCCGTCTCCGGCAAGGGAGGGGCGTCCCATCGGGTCGGCAGGCCCTACCACTGCCAGCCGAATGGACCGCTATACGCCAACGCTTCTTAATCTTGGTCTTGGCGCCATGATAGGAAAAGGAAAAAGAAGCCAGGCCGTCATTGACGCGATTGTGCGCAATGAAGCCGTGTACTTTGCCGCCATAGGAGGCGCAGGAGCGCTCCTGTCCAAATGCATCGTATCAAGTGAAGTAATCGCGTACGAAGATTTGGGCACAGAGGCCATCCGCCGCCTGGAGGTAGAAAATCTTCCCGTAGTAGTAGTAATTGACTCACAGGGGAATAATCTATACGAGACAGCAGTATTACAATATAGAAAATAAACACAGGCACAGGGAAAAACCTGTGCCAGGGGGAAGCAGATGAAGAGAATCCTTTTAATGGTCATAACCAATATTATCCACGTGCCATGGTGGTTTTACAAAATAGACAAGATGGGAAAAAATCCGGACCAGTACAGCGAGGAAGAAAGATACCATTATCTCAGAAAACGTCTCAGGCGGATCAATCGGAGAGGGCGTGTAAAAGTGGTGGCTGTGGGAGTCGATAATCTCCCCAAAACCAATGGATTTATATTATTTCCAAACCACCAGGGTCTTTTCGACATGCTGGCACTCATAGAAAGCTGTCCAAGGCCCCTGGGCGTGGTCATAAAAAAAGAAGCCACTGAGTGGATCCTGGTAAAACAGGTAGTTCGTCTCCTGGAAGGCATTCCCATGGACCGGTCCGATATCCGCTCCTCCATGGAGATCATCAAAGAGATGGCCTCCCAGGTAAAGAAGGGAAGAAATTTTGTCATCTTTCCCGAGGGCACCAGAAGCCGCAAAGGCAATGAGATTCTTGACTTTAAGGCCGGAACCTTCAAAAGCGCTGTCAAAGCAGGATGCCCGATCATTCCTGTGGCGCTGATAAACAGCTTCCGTCCCTTTGATATTTCTTCTATAAAGAAAGAACGGGTTCAGGTACATTTCCTGAAAGCGATTTATCCGGAACAATATATGGGGTTAAAGACCGTGGAAATAGCAGATCTTGTGCATAACAAAATTCAGGAAGAAATAAATAAATATATCTGAAAAATTCTGTAAAAAACGGCTTGACAAGATTTAGAAGTTCTTGTATAATTGCAAATGCGTCTGAAACATAGCTTGTTTGAACGACGCAGGTTGGAAGGAAAAGTTATAAGAAATTCGGAGAAATACTCAAGTGGCCGAAGAGGCGCCCCTGCTAAGGGTGTAGGTCGGGCAACCGGCGCGAGGGTTCAAATCCCTCTTTCTCCGCTCTTTTCCAACTGACACAGTGACTTGAAAAAAGTCGAAAAAAATAAAAAAAGTTGTTGACAAAGCAGAAACGATATGATATAGTAAATGAGTTGCTGCTGAACACCAGACAACAACACGGACCTTGAAAATCGAAGATTGAACAGTATGT
>CAJUFP010000077.1 GCA_910585645.1 uncultured Hungatella sp.
AATATGAATATAGGGCTTTGGTTGTGCAGAAGAAAAATTTAATCGTCAGTGCTGAGTTTTTAAAGGGGAGAGTTGAGGTTTTTGGGGGAAGTTGGTATACTATAGAGTAAGTTTGTATGGAGCCGGCAGGGGACTTTTGATGTTTCATTAATCTGGTGGAGAGGATGGGATCTTTATGAGAGCGGTTTGTCAGGTGTGTATGCATCACTGCAGTCTTGAGGAGGGGCAGCGGGGATTGTGCGGGGCCAGGGAAAATGTCCGCGGGGACGTGGTGTGCGCCAATTACGGGCAGGTGACTTCCCTGGCCCTGGATCCGGTGGAGAAGAAGCCTCTCAGGATGTTCCGGCTGGGAAAACTGGTTTTGTCTGTGGGAAGTTATGGGTGTAATTTAAGGTGTCCGTTTTGTCAGAATCATGAGATTTCCATGGAGCGGGATGTGGAGACGGTGTTTGTGTCGCCTAAGGATCTGGCAGGAAAGGCCAGGGAGTGTGTGAGAGTGGGCAGCGCGGGGGTGGCGTTTACTTACAATGAACCGCTGGTGGGATGGGAATATGTGCGGGATACAGCCAGGCTGGTGAAAGAGTATGGCATGGATAATGTGCTGGTGACCAACGGGACGGCAGGCATTGAAGTGTTGGAGGAGCTTCTTCCTTTTGTGGACGCCATGAATATTGATCTGAAGGGGTTTTCACAGAAGTATTACCGGAAGGTGGGCGGTGATCTGGAGACGGTGAAGGCATTTATCGCCAGGGCGGTGAGAGACTGCCATGTGGAGCTGACTACGCTGATCGTGCCAGGGGAGAATGACAGGGATGAGGAGATGGAGGAGGAGGCAAAGTGGATCGCCTCCCTTGGAAGAGGGATTCCTCTCCATGTGACCCGGTTTTTTCCCAGATATCGGATGACGGACCGGGAGGCCACGGATGTGGGGCGGGTGTATGAGCTGGCAAAGACGGCGGGCAGGTATCTGGATCATGTGTTTGTGGGGAATTGTTAGGTGGCAGGGGGAGATCGTTGGTACGGAGAGTGGCTGGCTGAAAGTCGGAGTGTGATCGCGGGAGACGGGGGTTTTTGGAGGTGAGAAGGAGTTATGATTACCAACAGGGCTGTCAATGAAGCTATTGATTTTATTTTCCGGCATGTGGAGGAGGATATAGGGCTGGAGGATGTGGCAGACCACTGCCATTTTTCCAAATACTATTTCTCCAGGCTTTTTAAGGAGCAGACCGGGGAGAGTGTGTACGGGTTTATCAAGAGGGTGAGGCTGGAGCAGAGCGCGTTCCGCCTGAAGGTGGAGAGGGAGCGGCCGATTACGGAGATCAGTGCGGATTTCGGGTACAGTTCTTCGAATTTTAGTTCGGCGTTTAAGCTCCACTATGATATGACGCCGGTTGTGTTTCGGAGGGGGAGTTTGAGGCAGTCTGTGGAGCATCCGTTTTTTCACCGTGAGAACTGGGAGATGGAAAGCTTTGAGGAGTGCGACAGGAAGATCAGGGTGGGAATCGTGCCGGATTACCGGGTGGTCTATGAGCGGCGTTTCGGCAGCTATGAGGGGCTTAAGGGGCAGTGGGACAGGTTTGTGAAAAAGTACGGGGCGTATATTACAAATGATACCGTGTTTTTGGAGAGGACCTACGACGACCCGGCGGTGACCAGGGAGGAGAGGTGCCTTTCGGATATCTGCATGAGCGTGGGGGAGGATTGTCCTTTGGAGAATACGGCAGTGATACAGGGCGGCAAGTGTATTGTGTACCGGTTTCAGGGGCATGTGAAGCATATTTATGGGGCGTATCAGACGATTTTTCTGGTGTGGCTGCCCCGGTCCGGGTATGTGATCGACGCGTATAAGAGTATGTTTGATGTGTATCGCATGGTGGACAGTGAGACTATGTATATGGAAATGGATATTTGTGTGCCGGTGAAGGGATAGGGATGGGGCGGCGTGGTATCGTCTCTCAGAGGAGAGCGGGGCTGGCGGAGATTTTTGAGACAGAGAGCAATAATTCAGAAGTATATAACGGAATCCTTCCTTATAATGAATGGGTCGGTCAGATTCATGATAAGGAGGGATATTTTTATGGATGTGAATGAAATCAAGGGAAACAGGACCGGAAAGATTCTGCAGTTTTCGGTTCCAGCGATCATCGCTATGGTGCTGACGGCTTTTGTCACGGTTGCGGATGGATTTTTTATGGGACGGTATGTGGGGGAGGCGGGGATCGCGGCGGTGAATTTGGGGCTGCCGGTTGTGTATCTGTATCTGGGCGTGGGGCTGATGATCTCCATCGGCGGCGTGGCGATGGCGGGGATGGCTCTGGGGGCGGGGGATAAAGAGGAGGCTAACCGGGTGTTTCGTCAGACTATGGTTACGGCTGGGGCCTGTTCGGTTTTTATAAGCGGGGTGATGGTGTTTTGTTTTCAGCCTATGCTGGGGATTTTGGGGGCAAGGGGGCAGGTGAAGGGATATTTTGAGGAGTATTACCGGATCATGCTTTTGGAGTTTCCGGTTATGGTGGTCAATTCGGCTTTTGGGATGTTTGTCCGGGGGGACGGGAAGCCGGAGTTTTTTATGAAGGTGACCGTGGTGAATGTGCTGCTGAATGTGGTTCTGGATTATGGGTTTGCAGGTGTTCTGGGGCTGGGACCTGCCGGGATCGCGCTGGCGTCTCTTGTTTCGGCGCTGGCGTCTTTGGGGTGTATCCTGTGGTTTTTTTGCAGGAGGGCGGAAAGTTACAGGCTGGGGGGATTTCGGTTTTCCTGGCAGGTGTTTGTCAGGGGGATGGCAAACGGAAGTTCGGAGTTTATCGGGGAAATGTCCACGGGGATTGCCATGTTTGCCTATAATTTCGTTATTATGAGACGGTTTGGGGTGGACGGGGTGACGGCGTTTACGGTGGTGGGGTATGTGTCTTTTGCGTTCAGTATGGTGGTGGTTGGGTTCGGCCAGGGGGCCAGCCCTCTTGTAAGCTTCTGCTATGGGGCGGGGGAGCGGGATCTGGCCGCGGATATCCGAAGAAGGACCAATGGGTTGGTGTTTGGCGCGGGGGTGCTGGTGTTCGCGGTGATGGCGGGGTTATCCGGGTGGTATGGAAGCCTGTTTGCCCGCAGGGAAGAGGTGAGAGGGATGATCAGGGAGGGGATGATGATTTTTATGGTTTCGTTCTTTTTCTGCGGGATAAATTCGATTACTTCGTTTTATTTTACGGCTACGGGGAGGGCGTTTCAGTCGGCGGTGATCTCATTTTCCAGAGGGCTGGTGGTGCTTTTGGCGTGTATTTTCGCGCTGCCGGCGCTGTTTGGAATGACGGGGGTGTGGCTGGCAGCGCCGGTGACGGAGGCGGTTACTTTGGGGATCACGGGGAGATTTTTGTGGGAGGATCATTTAAATGGCAGACTTTAGGTATAATAACTTTGAGAAGGCATTGACGGGGGATAGGCGGTATGTTAGATTAGGGTTATATGGGGGCCTGCAGGCGTCAATGTAGAGTGGTCGGTTCATGGGCATGCCGATGACGGGTATGTCGGGGCCTGCAGGTGTTATTGCCTGTGAGGGGCTTAAGTGACAGGATTGCAGAGAGGGAGGGGACAGCATGGATATCCGGATACTGAAGTATTTTCTCACCGTGGCCAGGGAGGAGAGCATCACCAGGGCGGCGGAGGTTTTGCATATCACCCAGCCTACCCTAAGCCGTCAGCTGACCCAGCTGGAGGAGGAGCTGGGGACCAAGCTGTTTGTCAGGGGGACAAGGAAGATCGCCCTGACCGGTGAGGGGATGCTTTTGTGCCGGAGGGCCAGGGAGATCACGGCGCTGGTGGACAAGACGGAGCGGGAGATTGCGGCTCAGCAGGAGCTGGTGGAGGGGTGCGTGACCATTGGAAGCGGGGAGATGGCGTCTGTGAAGCGGCTGGCAGAACTGATCGACTCTTTTCGGGAAAGGTATCCCATGGTGACTTACGATCTGTTTACGGGCGCGGCGGACCAGGTGAAGGAGCGGATGGAGCTGGGGCTTATTGACATCGGGCTTCTGCTGGAGCCTGTGGATATGGACCGATATGATTATGTCCGTCTGGATGTGCGGGAGAAGTGGGTGGCCCTGATGCGGCCTGATGATGTGCTGGCAGAGAAGGCGTTTGTGACGGCGGAGGATCTGGCTGGGGCGCCCATCATTATGTCCAGGCGGCCCAGTGTGGAGAGTGAGCTGGGCAACTGGTTTGGGGATTACTATAAGGATCTGAATATGGTGTTTCACAGCAATCTTCCCTCCAACGCGGCGGTTATGGTGCAGCAGGGGCTTGGGTATGCCCTGACCGTGGCGGGGAACCTGGCTTTTCTGTGGGATGAGGGGAAGATCTGCGGCCGGCCTTTAAAGCCGACGCTGACGGCCACCAGCGTTCTGGCGTGGAGGAGGCAGCAGCCTTTTGGGAGGGCGGCCCAGAAGTTTATTGAGCATGTGAGGGAGTGCGGGGGGTAAGGTGGATGTGATCTGCCGGCTGATGTGAACGCACGTGAACCGTAATGTTTGCCTGGCTGTGAGGGAATTTCCCATATTTAACCCCTTGAATCCCAGAAAAAATTGTTGTATTATGAAGTTAGCGTAAGCTAACGAAAGGAGGAATCCGCGATGCAGAGGAATGTTATCTGGGGGATTTTGCTCCCATTTTTGGGGACCGCTCTTGGGTCCGGGTGCGTGATGTTTATGAGGGGCAGGCTGAACATGGGAGTGCAGAGGGCGCTGACCGGGTTTGCGGCCGGGGTTATGGTGGCGGCTTCGGTGTGGAGTCTTCTGGTTCCGGCCATGGAGCATGCAGAGGATATGGGGCAGTGGGCTTTTGTGCCTGCGGCGGCCGGGTTCTGGCTTGGGATCCTGTTTTTGCTTCTGCTGGACCGGACGATCCCCCATCTGCACATGAACAGCAGCAGGGCTGAGGGGCCTAAGAGCACGCTGGGCAGGACCGCCATGCTGGTGCTGGCGGTGACTCTCCACAATCTGCCGGAGGGCATGGCTGTTGGCGTGGTGTATGCGGGGTGGCTTGCCGGGGACGGGGAGATCACAGCCATGGCGGCGCTGGCTCTGTCCCTGGGCATTGCCATACAGAATTTTCCGGAGGGCGCTATCATTTCCATGCCGCTGGGGGCGGAGGGAGTTGGCAAAGGCCGGGCGTTTCTCTATGGGACTCTCTCCGGGGCGGTGGAGCCTGTGGGGGCGGTTCTGACGATTTTGGCGGCGGGGCTGGTGACGCCGGTTCTGCCCTATTTCTTAAGCTTTGCGGCCGGAGCCATGATCTATGTGGTTGTGGAGGAGCTGATCCCGGAGCTTTCACAAGGGGTTCACTCCAATGTGGGGACCGTGTTCTTCGGGGCGGGATTTACGGTGATGATGGCGCTGGATGTGGCGCTTGGGTAACGTAACCGCGGCCGGGTGGACGGGCATAATGGCAGCGAATCAGGCCGTCTGTCGCTGTCAGGCGATGCCAAATGGCGGTCCGGGTTATGGTTTGTCGGGGGATGGGGACCAGTGAGTAATGCCCGTTACCGTTTACTCCATGCCAGGAACAGCGCTGCCTGGCATGGAGGATGCGCATAATGGCAACGAATCAGGACGCCCATCGCCGCAGGTGATTCTAAACGGCGGTCTGGGTTACCGTTGGCTGGGCGCCAGGGTTGGGCGCCAGTGAACGGTAACCAATGCCCCAAAAGCATGAAATTTCATGTGATTTGGGTATTTGACCTTTTTCTTAAGGCGGTCTATAATTTTCTGCAGAGAGAGCTGCGGCAGATATGCGGCGTATGGCCGTATGCAGAGACAGGGCTGTAGAAGAAGGAGGTCAGAAAGCAGTATGCGTTACATCAGATTGGGCAATTCGGATTTAAACGTATCCCGCATCTGCATGGGATGTATGGGGTTTGGGGACAGCAAAAGCGGACAGCACTCATGGACTCTGGATGAGGCTCATTCCCGTGAGATCATTAAGCGGGGGCTGGAGCTGGGAGTGAACTTTTTTGACACGGCAATCGCTTATCAGAGCGGCACCAGCGAACAGTATGTGGGGCGGGCTCTGAGGGACTTTGCCAAGCGGGAGGACGTGGTGGTGGCCACCAAGTTTCTGCCAAGGACGCCCAAGGATATAGAGGCAGGGATCACGGGGCAGCAGCATATTGAGCGGATGGTAAATAAAAGCCTTGAGAATCTGGGTATGGATCATATTGATCTGTACATTTATCACATGTGGGATTATGGGACTCCTCTCTACGATATTATGGACGGCTTAAACCGGGTGGTGAAGGCGGGGAAGGTCCGGTATATCGGGATCTCCAACTGCTATGCCTACCAGCTGGCCAAGGCCAACGCTCTGGCGGAGAGGGAAGGATTTGCAAAGTTTGTGTCCGTGCAGGGTCATTACAACCTGATCTTTCGGGAGGAGGAGAGGGAGATGGCTAAATTGTGCCGGGAGGAGAATATTGCCATGACCCCCTACAGCGCCCTGGCGGGAGGCCGGCTGGCCAAAAGGCCTGGGGAGACGTCGGACCGGCTTGCGCAGGACTCCTACGGGAAACTGAAATATGACAGGACTGCCCAGGCGGACGGCAGAGTGATTGAGCGGGTGAGGGAGCTGGCGGACAGGCGTGGGGTGTCCATGACAGAGATTTCCCTGGCGTGGCTGCTGACAAAGGTGACAGCTCCGGTGGTGGGGGCTACCAAGTTTCACCACATAGAGGGGGCTGCAAAGGCTGTGGAGCTTTCTCTGTCCGGGGAGGAGACGGCTTATCTGGAGGAGTTGTATGTTCCCCATGCCCTGGTGGGAGTTATGGCTCAGAATACGGCGGATTCTGTGGGAGAGAAGCATGTTTGGTCTGTGGGAAGCCAGAAGATACAGGAGATTCATTGATACTATGTGAGGAGGAAGAAAAGATGGATTATCGTAAAACGGACCCGGAATTTATGGAGAGGGTGTGCCATTTTGCCTATGATGAAGTGGTAAATGAGCCGGGACAGGGGCTGGATGCCCAGACCCGCTACCTGGCTATCCTGGCGGCGCTTATAGGCTGTCAGGGAGCGGACATGTACAGGGAGACTCTGCCGGCAGCATTGGACGCGGGACTGGCTCCTGTGGCGGTAAAGGAGATGGTGTACCAGTCTGTGGACTACCTTGGCATGGGGCGGATGTGGCCATTCCTTGAGATCACCAATGAGGTTATGACAGAGAGGGGCATCGCCCTTCCCCTGGAGAGCCAGGGGGTGACCACCATGGAGGACCGGCTGGAGAAAGGGGCCGGGGCCCAGGCGGAGATATTCGGGGAGCACATGAAGGAGGCGTGGAAGGCAGGCCACATCAACCGGTGGCTGGCAGCTAACTGTTTCGGGGATTACTATACAAGGACAGGTCTTACCCTGGCTCAGAGGGAGATGATCACCTTCTGCTTTCTGGCTGCCCAGGGGGGATGTGAGCCTCAGCTGACTTCTCATGCCAGGGGGAATATGAATCTGGGAAATGACAAGGAGTTTCTGATGAAGGTGGTTTCCCAGTGCCTGCCCTACATCGGGTATCCCAGAAGCCTTAACGCGGTGGCGTGTATCAATAAGGCGGCGGAGTGAAAATGGCTTACAACTGCGTCGGTACAGAAAGGATCGCATAAACACGCTCCAGGGAAAGGGGCCGGTATGAATAACAGGATATTTACTCGTGAAGAGGAGGATGTGCTGGGGGATATAGGAATTACATACACTGTTCAGCCAGGGCATCTGGTCTATATGAAGGGCGATCCGGCAGACCGGGTCTACTATATCAAGAAGGGCCGCGTGAGGATTTTTGAAAATCTGTATTCCGGCCGGGAGATGACCCTGGATGTGGTGGAATCTGGCAGGATCTTCGGGGAGTCGGCTTTTGTGCCCGGGAATACGCGGCCTGCCTGCGTGGAGGCGGTGAACAGAGTCACCCTGATCTCTTTTAAAATGGCGGATGTGCTTCCCTATTTTCGCTCCAGAGCCGAATTTGCCCTTCATTTTCTCCAGCTTTGTTCTAACACCATGGATCATCTGACGGCCCGGATGGAGGAGCAGTGTTTGCTGGACCGGTTTGGCAAAGTAGCCAGCTATCTTTTGGATGTGACGGAAAAGAACCCTGAAGACAGGGGAATCGAAGGCGGCGCGGTTCCCTATACCCATGAAGACCTGTCGGTGAGCCTTGGGCTTAACAGGTCTACGGTGACCATGGTATTAAAAGAATTTGAGCAGATGGGATGTCTGGAACGGGGATATGGGTATTTGAAAGTGAAGGACAGAACGGCGCTTAAAACAATCGTGGAGGGGCAGAAGAAACGGTAGAGGAGAAAAAGAAAAAAATTTTGGAGATTGTTGTATATACAACAATCTCTTTTTTTATCTTATATATAATAAAAACAGATGAGAACAAAAATAAAACATGCGCCTGATCGCCATAAGCGGGGATGCGGCATGGCATCTGTGAAGTTAAAACCTGACGGTTCAAGATAGGAGCAGAGGGAAGGTTTAGGGGCATCCGGGGCGCGGAATGGAGGAGAACATGAAAAGATTGGAAATGCTGCTTTACATACTTGGCGGGAATATGCTGCTGGCCTTTGCCGTGTGTGCCTTTGTGGTTCCCAACGGGTTTATGCTGGGCGGGTCCACAGGTATCGCCTTGGTGGTGCGGTCCTGGATCCCGCTGCCCATCTCCACTATCACAGCGGTTGTCAATGTGTCGCTGTTTGTGCTGGGGTATCTGTTTTTGGGAAAGAAGTTTGCCATGACTTCCCTTATCTCCACAGTCATCTATCCGGTGATCTTAGGGGTGTTTGAGCGTCTGCCCATGGGGACCTGGTTTTCCGGCGATACCCTTTTGTCCGCCGTGTTTGCCGGGGTTTTGATGGGCGGCGGCATCGGGCTTGTGATCCGGGCAGGCGGGTCCACCGGAGGCATGGATATCCCGCCCTGTATTTTGCAGAAATTAAAAGGGATCCCTGTGGGCAATTCCATGATGTGCTTTGATATCGTGATCCTGGGGCTGCAGATCTTAAGAGGGGGATGGGACGGCATCCTTTACGGGATCGTGGTGATCGTGCTCACCTCGGGAATGATGAACCAGACCATTCTTTCCGGAGAGAAAAAGATTGAGCTTATTATCATTTCCCCAAAATATGAGGAGATCTGCAAGGCTGTATTAAATGACCTGGACAGCGGCATGACGTTTCTGAATATTGAGACCGGCTACCGCAATGAGTCCCAGAAAGCCATTTTCAGCGTGGTGTATGCCAAGCAGTACCCGGCGTTTCGGGATAAGGCCCTGGAGATCGATCCAAACGCCTTTATCGTGGCCGCGCCGGTGATGAATGTAAACGGGCGTGGGTATACGCTGTCCCGGTAGGATCCGGGGCCTGTTTTACGGCAGGACTACAGATAGGTCAGGTTCATGACGATCCCCTGTGGATAGTCGCCGTATTTTTCGCCGAACAGGTTGATCCCGCCTACATGTTCCGCGTCTTCTTTTACCTGTATTTTCAGGGAGATGTAGGGAAGGGTTTCTATGTTTAGGTCTTTGAGATCAACCGCCGGATTGGCCAGGGCGCCGTCCAGATAACCGCCTTTTTCCCGGACGGAGAATGTTTTCAGGAACCCGTACTGGGTGTTGCTGTTGGGCCAGGCGGACGGGGTCAGTTTTCCCCTTCTGGAGCCGAAATCTCCCGGGGAGTGGAAGGTACACACCTCCACCTGATTGATGGATACCGTAATGTCAGAGGGCCAGTTTTCCAGAAATCCCGGCGCCTCGGAGCAGATCTCCATGGAAAAGGAGATCTCCCCCAGGGGAAGCAAAGGATTGTGGATGTTGGGGAAACGGTATTCCAGGTAACCTTTGGTAAACCAGATCAGCTGGGCCCTAACTCTGGCCGGGGTGTAAAAGGACTGGATGGTGTCATAGGCGTCTATGGGGCCGTTTTCGTCAGCAAGCCCGCAGGTGGGATGGATGCCGCAGTCCCAGTAGTTTCCGATGGGCATATCCAGGGAGATGGTCTTGCTGGCGGAGTCTATGTCAGCGTCAAAGGTTTCCAGATGAAAGGACTGCATGCTGCACAGGCACACCCGCATGGACCCGTGAAATCCGGGCTGGCTCTCGGTGATGACCAACTGGGCCGCCTCCAGAGTCTTGATGTGCAGAGCGGCGGAGGAGAGAGGAATGTTTAAAATAGAGGCGATCTCCTGGAGAGAGCGGGGGGTGGTCTTTAACATATCAAGGATTTCCAGACGTACAGGGGAGGAGAGCGCCTTCCCTATTTTTGTTATCTTCTCTCTGTGGGAGGGATTGCTTAGATGGAGGCGGATGTTCCGCTCACCGATGATCTGTATGGTGCGTTTTTCTTTTCCGGCCATGGAGGCTCCTTTCCTGCATAAGATGTGTAGGGCTTTCGCGAGACTCAAAAACCTGGCGAATGGTAACCGTTCAGATGACTCTTGAACTGTTACGCATCCGGCCAATTAGAATCGCCTTTGGCGATGGGCCGGATGCCTGCTACCATTACGCTTTCGCACGGTCAGCGCGGTAAACGCGCAGACCTATCTGAACTGTTACGGCGAATGTTCAGACAGCTAAATTTTCGCGAGGGTCTTTATCGCAAGGGTATCATTGCGTTTATCATACGCTTTGTTACATAGAAAGTAAAGTAAAAGATTTCTTGCGGAAATAATTGTGCTGGGGGCTGATTTCGGCTATAATGGTTGTGGACAGATTGGTACGCGGCGTATGCGGCGGCAGGAAATGGCCGGTGTATGGGCCGGCAGTTTGGTCATAAAAGCGAATATAAGGAGAAACGATATGGGGAAGTTTTTCAGTGATGTGGTGGAGCAGGCGCTTAAGGATATCTATTATGATGTGACCACGGGGCGGGGGCAGGAGAGCTTCCGGCGCCTGGAGCAGGCTTCGGCGGCAGGGGACGGGGACGCCTCCTGTATTTTGGCCAGGTGCCTGTGCGGATATCAGTATACATGGGAGGGACACGGATTCCCGGAGGATGACGACAGAGCCATTGCTCTTTACCACAAGTCGGTGGAGCAGGGAAGCGCCATCGGCGTGCTGGTGGCCTTAAGAACCGGGGAATTGACGCCCCAGGATCAGGCAAAGATGCCGTTTTCCAGCCTGCAGGAGGCCTTTGACGTGGTCCTTAGGAAGGCGGAGATGGGGGACGCGTTCTGCCAGTACACGGTGGGGAACGCCTATTTCTGGTGGGACTTTTTGGAGATTCAGGGAAAAGGAAGGGAGTCATTTGCCAATCCTCAGGCGTTTAAAGCGTATTTAAGGGAAAATATCTCCAAGTGCGAGGACTGGTTCTGGAAGGCGTTTAGAGGCGGCATGTACCACGCGGGCAATAATCTGTGCCGGTATTATGAGAAGGGGGACGAGGATATTATCGCGCCCCAGCCTGAGAAAGCCCAGGGGATCTGGCGCATGGGGGCGGAGCTTGGCTATCCGGTTCACCAGTACATTTACGCCAAAGATCTGGACAAGGCGGGGAATAAAGCGGAAGCTTTGCGGTGGCATGAGAAGGCGGCCGCAGGCGGGGAGAAAGACAGCTGGTTTTACGTGGGGCTGGCCTATGAGGAGGGAAAGATCGTTCCCAAGGATTCCGGCCGCGCGGCACAGTGCTATGAGAAGGGGATGAAGCCCACCGGGAGTATCGGGTGCTACAACCGGCTTGGGGCGCTGTATTTTAAAGGCGAAGGCGTTCCCCAGGATTATGAGAGAGGCGTAAAGCTGATTATGAGGGCTTATGAGGAGGAGAATAACTGGGGGTGCGTTTATCTGGGCAAGGCGTATCTGTATGGGCTGGGAGTAAAGCAGGATTACCAAAAGGCCAGAGAATTTTTGGAGAAAGTGACCTGGAGCAATGAGGAGGCGTTCTATCTGCGGGGAGTGATCTATGCCCAGGGCCTGGGAGTTCCGGCGGATATTAAGAAGGGGGTGGAGTTCCTCCAGAAAGCGGGAAACCGGGCCGACGCCAAGGAGGAGCTTGGAAAGTACAAAAAGACGCTGTTTGGGAAATGGGTCCGCAGGTGATGGATGAAAATTTATTACATAAAAAGGAGAAGATCAGCATGAAGCAGGATATGATCGTGATTCTGGATCTGGGAAGTACGAAGAATACGGATATTGCCCGTCAGATCCGCGATATGGGGGTGTACAGCGAGATTCATCCCCACGATATTACGCCCGGGCAGTTAAAAGGCCTGGAGAATGTGAAGGGGATCGTGTTAAACGGCGGGGAGAACCGGGTGGTGGACGGCGTGCCGGTGGATATTGACCCGGCTATCTATGAGTGCGGGTATCCCCTGCTTGCCATTGACCATCCCACGGCAAAATGCGAGAGGAATTTAAAGGAGCTTCCGGATGAGGCTGCTCTTAAGGAGTTTGTGTTTGACGTGTGCCGGGCTTCGGCCAACTGGAATATGAAGAATTTTATAGCGGACCAGGTGGAGCTTATCCGTAGGCAGGTGGGAGAGCGGAAGGTGCTTCTTGCCCTGTCCGGCGGCGTGGATTCTTCGGTGGTTGCGGCGATGCTGATCAAGGCCATCGGAAAACAGCTGGTGTGCGTTCATGTGAACCACGGGCTCATGAGAAAGAACGAGTCGGAGAGCGTCATTGAGGTGTTTAAGAACCAGCTTCACGCCAACTTGATCTATGTGGACGCCACGGACCGGTTTTTGGGGAAGCTGGAGGGCGTGGCGGACCCGGAGAAAAAGAGAAAGATCATCGGCGGGGAGTTTATCAGGGTGTTTGAGGAGGAGGCCAGAAAGCTGGAGGGCATCGACTTTTTGGGTCAGGGAACCATTTACCCGGATATTATCGAAAGCGGGACAAAGACGGCCAAAATGGTGAAGTCCCATCACAATGTAGGTGGTCTTCCAAAGGATCTGAGGTTTGAACTGGTGGAGCCGTTAAAGCAGCTGTTTAAGGACGAGGTGCGGGCCTGCGGCGTGGAGCTGGGGCTGCCGGAGTCTATGGTGTACCGTCAGCCATTCCCGGGGCCGGGGCTGGGCGTGAGATGCTTAGGGGCCATTACCAGGGACAGGCTGGAGGCTGTGCGGGAGTCGGACGCGATTTTGAGGGAAGAGTTCGCGAAGGCCGGGCTTGATAAGAAGGTGTGGCAGTATTTTACGGTGGTGCCGGACTTTAAGTCCGTGGGAGTGAAGAACAATGCCAGATGTTTTGATTATATGGTGATCATTCGGGCTATTAATACGGTGGATGCTATGAGCGCCAGCGTTGAGAGGGTGGACTGGGATGTGCTGCAGAGGATTACGGACAGGATTCTTGATGAGGTGGGGAATGTGAATCGGGTGTGTTTTGATATGAGTCCGAAACCGCCGGCGACGATAGAATTTGAGTAAAAAAGTGAACCTGGAAATCTGGCATTTATGTGGGTTTCCAGGCTTTTTGAGAATGGGATGAGTGCAGTTTGGGTAGACGTTAGATAATTTTAGGCAAGCAAATTTGTTTAGACGCAACGATTTGGTAACATTTGGGGTATCACTTGTTAAAACTGGCACTTGCTATCCGCGCCCTCTGCACGTCTGCGAAGCCAGACGTAGGCACCACTACGCCGTCGCTTTGCAGACGCGCGGATGACACTGAGATCAAGCGATTTATTTACCGAAATCAGATCAATACTGTACCAGAAAATATTGAAGCCAACATGGGTTCAAACATCAGTAACTACATGGCAAAGCTTACCGTTCCCCCTCATCCCCACTGCCGTCTTCCACCAAAACAGGAGTAATAAACTCCGGTTTTTCCGCGGTCTGGACAACGTCCTGCTTCCCTTTGCTCTTCTCCATGGCGCCGGCTGCCGCTTTTCTCACCTGGATACGCACCAGGGTCTGGATGACCTTGACTGCCAGAAGGATGATGACCACAGGGAGAACGCAGGTCAGGAAGAACTTTGCTTTCAGACAAAACGCTTTTCGTTTCATCTGTTTTTTCTTTTTGGCCAGCTCCCGGCGCTTTTGATCGATCAATGACTGCAGCTTCATAGACAAACTCCCTTCTTCTTATCCTGTCTTTTCATATATTTGTTCATTCGCTTTTTCACAGGGCGTCAGCTGTCGGGCTCATCCGCCGTCATTCAGGCGCTAAATCAAGCTCCCTAGTGCAACAATGTACTAGACTTACTCTGACCCCATCAATGTTCTCACGATAAAAGAGTAGATCTCAGGGCTTTTCTCCTTCCACTGGTTGCACATAGCTTCGGCCTGCTTCTTGTCCGGAACGGACAGGCTCAGATCCAGAATGGTAGTCTTACCCTCCCGAAGCTCACAGTGGACGATATAGTCCTGGTTGGTGGACTTGTAGAAATCCGTGATGACACCGGCCTCGTCCCGCATGCGGAAACGGTTTTCCTTCAGATAGCGGTTCATGTCGTCGATAATAGCCGGAGGGATATTCTTTCCAAAAAAATCCAGGGTGTCCTCCCCCTCCCGGGTGATCTCGTAGCGGGTGGTGCTGTGGCTGGAGTGAACGCTTATGAGGCCGGACTCGGCCAGCTCGTTTAAGGCCTGCTGGAGAGTAAAGTAGGTGGCGTATTCATGTACAAGAAAAAAATCCGTCAACTGCGAATTGGCCAGCGGAAAATTCACCTGCTTTAACATATAGAGATTCATCAGCTTGTACAATGTCATAGGGTCTGATAACATCGCAAACACTCCTATCAGGCGTCAGACTCTCTGCGCGGCGCGGGGAATACGCAGGATACCAGGTGGCCTGGTAAGCAGGGGTTGCGTCCATGTCCGTGTTGAACACAAACCGGCTTTTCCGCGTCCCGGGGCGAAGAGCAAAGAGGGACATGCATAGATACAACAGGGGCCGTCACACCTCAAATAAAATCACAGGTGTGACAGCCCCCTGCACCGCAATAAAAAATGGAAGCAATGGGGCTCGAACCCATGACCTCTCGCGTGTGAGGCGAACGCTCATCCCAGCTGAGCTATGCTTCCATAAGTAAAACCAAAGCTTTCTTCATCCCAGCCAGCCGCCGGAGACTCCCGAAGGCCTTAGATGAAGTGGAGCAGATATGTGTCTTGTGATAACCGGGTCGTCCGCTTTCACCGGGTCGGGTTATCACAAGTCATGGAGCATATGGGATTCGAACCCACGGCCTCAACAATGCGAATGTTGCGCGCTCCCAACTGCGCTAATGCCCCATGACCCTATTTTATCACGTTATGAAAAAAATGCAAGCCCTCTTTTTATCTAATTTTGTCGAAATTTGCAGGATGAGAGTTTTTTCATATAGTAAAACGGAAAAAAGTATGCTAGAATGAGAGAAATGGACAGCCGAAAAAGGCAGAACTTAAGAAACGGCAGGCAGCAAGAAGGCAAAAGACAGGTGAGGGAACATGAGAGAGCGGATCAACCGCCTTGCAAAGGGTATCATAGATATGGATGTGCCACAGCTGACGGTGCAGCCTTTGATCATAGAGGAAGAGATAAAGACAGGGGAGCGGGTAAGAGGGGACCTGGCGGTGGTCAGTGAGAATGACATCCATGGCAAGGGACTGGTATATTCTTCCAATTACAGAGTGAAAGTGATAAATTCCTCTTTTGGGGGGACTCGGTGCTTTATTGGCTATGAAGTAAACAGCAGGTATCTGGAATACGGGGAGACGATCGAGGGATCTTTTTATCTGGTGACCAACGGAGGAGAAAAAGAGGTTCCTTATTCTTTTCGCCTGGAGGCGGGCAATTCCGGAAAGATCCTCTCCCAGCTGAAAGAGGCTAAGGATTTCGCGGCCCTGGCAAAGAGGGATTATGACCTGGCGCTGCGGCTGTTTGAGTTTCGGGATTTCGCGGACGCGCCCTTTATGCAGGACATGGGCATCCGGGCGGTGTATGACGGGCTGAGAGGACAGGGAAACCGGTTCGGCCAGTTGGAACAGTTTTTTATTGCCCTGAGGATCAAGGAGCCGGTGAAGCTTCATGTGGAGGGACTGAAAAGAGAATACTATGCCTCGGACCAGATTATTTCCGATGTGGTGGAGATCAGGAGGGAAGGCTGGGGATACCTGCCTGTGACCGTGAAGGTGGAAGGTGAATTTATCCAGAGCCTGAACCGGACCATACAGGACGAGGATTTTGTGGACGGCATCTGCCGTTTTCCCTATGAGATCAATCCCGTATCCCTTCACGGGGGGAAAAACTATGGCAGCATCACCGTGGAGACCATGTACGAATCCATAGAGATAGATATTGAGGCTCACGGGATGCCGGGAGGGGAGAAGAGCGGAGAACACAGAAAGTACAGCCGGTATGGGCGGTATCTGGCCCTGCGCCTGGAATATGAGGCGGGCAGAGGGGAAAAGGAAAAACTGGAACGGCTTATGGCGGAGGAGTTAGAGCAGCTGCGCATGAGCGGAAGCGGCGCCATGGGACAGGAAGAGACGGCCCGCCTCTCCCTGATGCAGGCGGAGCTTATGGTGCTTCTGAAAAAATATGAGGAGGCCAAGCCGTTTTTGGAGGCGTGCGGGGATCTTATCCTGGAGCAGCGCATGGAGGATCCTCAGTGGTACTGCCTGTACGAGTATGTATCTGTGTCTGTGTACCCGGATAAGGAGAAGATGGAGTCCCTGCGCAGGCTGCTGGGCAAATACGTGGAGGAGGGCAAGGCGGACTACCTTCTGTTCTATCTCTGTACGGTGTGTGACGAGACCTGGAGCTTTGAGAATCCGGGGGAGGTCTTAAGCAGGCTGAAAGTGCTCTACGGGGAGGGGTGCCGCAGCCCCTTTATGTACCAGCAGGCCCTTAATCTTTGGAATCAGATGCCCCAGCTTCTCTACGGCATCGGGGCTATGGAGCTGCAGGCTCTGAATTTTGGAGCAAAAAGGCATCTGGTCAGCGAGGAGTTGGCAGTGAAGGCAGCCAAGCTTTCCGGGGTCAACCGCCATTTTAAACCTCTGTGCTGCAGGATGTTAAAGCAGCTCTATGAGTGTTATGACCGGACGGAGATCCTGGAGGCAGTGTGCAGCCTGATGATACGGGGCGGCTGTCAGAGGGAGTCGGATTTTATCTGGTATGAGCGGGCGGTGAAAAAACAGCTGAGTCTCACCAGATTGTACGAATATTTTCTCTACTCTCTGCCTAAAGATTATAAACAGGCCATACCAAAGCAGGTGCTTCTGTATTTTTCCTATGAGCATGATCTGGAGCGGGGGTGCCGGGAGGCGCTGTACGAAAATCTGGTGCGCTATGTCAGCTCGGAAAGCTCGGTGTACAAGGAGTATGAGCGCAGCATCAGCCAGTTTGCGGTGGAGCAGGCCCTGGAGTCCAGGATCAGCAGCCGTCTGGCGGTGATCTATGAGGAGATGATCTACGCGGACATGATCGACTCGGCTCTGGCAAGGACGCTGCCAGCCCTTCTTTGGTCCTACCGCATCAGCTGTTCCAACAAGCGGATGAAATACGTGGTGATCTGCTATGAGGAGCTGACAGAGGAGGCGGTGTATCCTCTGGAGGACGGGGTGGTCTATGTGCCTATCTTTTCCAGGGAGGTAAGGATCCTGTTTCAGGACGCTTACGGCAACCGTTATACAGGGATCGGCTATGTGAAGACCAGGGTGCTGGACAAGCCGGAGCTGGAGAAGCGGTGCTTTGAGATGGAGCCTGACCAGCCGATGCTCCTTCTGGCGGCCTGCAAGGAGGCGGCGGAGAAAGAGCTGGACGAGGAAGGGAGGCAGATCCTGGAGCGGGCCATCAGCAGCCTGCCTCTCCATACATTGTACCGCAAGAAGCTGATGGAACGATTGATCGGATACTATAAAAAAGAAGGGGCGCCCGGGGGAGAGAGCAGGATACTGCCTGTCCTGGCAGGGGACGCGGGATTTTTGTCAAAGCCTCAGAGAGACAGCCTGTGCGAGGCCCTGGTAACCCACGGCTATATGAAGGAAGCTTACGACATGATGGTCCGCTTTGGATCTGCCCTGAAAGAGGACAGCTTACAGAAGCTGTGCAGCCGGATGATCCTGGACCAGATGTTTGATCAGGACGAGTTTCTCCTGGCTGTGGGCTTTGGGGTGTATGAGGCGGGGAAGGCGGACAGCGTGATCCTGGATTATCTCTGCGAGCATTTTAACGGAACTTGTGAGCAGATGTACGGGGTGCTGCTAAAGGGCGTCAAGGAAAAGGTGGAGACCTACGACCTGGAGGAGCGGCTGCTGGGACAGATGATGTTTACAGGACAGGCGCGGCAGATCGACCAGGTATTTGCCCTGTATGTCACCAGAAAAAAGACGGGGGAGAGTATTGTCAGGGCATATTTTACCATAAAGAGTTCGGAGTATTTTCTCCATGATGTGCCGGCCATGGAGAAGGTATTTACCTACCTGGAAGGGCTGCTTTGGAACACGATCGACAAGGGGAGCGTCTCCACCATCTACCTGCTGGCTTTAAGCAAATATTACAGCGGCCTTCCGGCGCTTTCTAAGGAACAGGAACGGTTGTGCCAGATTATCGTGGATCAGCTTCTGGAGGACGGCATGGTATTTCCGTATTTTAAGCTTTTGGGGCAGCAGATCCGGATCCCGGAGGATATTATGGACAAGGCTATGTTCCAGTATGTGGGACAGCGGGACTCCAGGGTGGAGCTTCAGATCCGGATTCTTCCCCAGGAGGAGCGGTTTCACAGGGATGAGATGAAGCGGATGTACCAGGGGATCTTTGTCAAGCAGAAGGTTCTGTTTGAGGGGGAGATCATGGAGTACGAGATCTACGAATATAAGGGTGACGAGAGAGTTCTTGTGAGGGAGGGAAGCGTTGCCTGCGACGTTCGGGATTCTCAGGATAAAAACAGCCGGTTCAGCCTGCTAAACCAGATGTCCCTGTGCCTGAACGTGAAGGAGGAGGAAGGGCTTCGGGAAGCCATGGTGGAATATGTGCAGAAAAATGCCGCGGTGGAAGAGCTGTTCCAGCTTATATAGATCAGATCGGTGAATGATAAAGGAAGAAAAAGGAAAAGTTGATGGATGGACTAATACTTGGATTGGATCTGTGCGACGCCTACACGCAGCTTGTCTGTGACCAGGGGGAGAAATCCTGGACGCTGCCAACGGTGATCTGCAGAAAAAAGGAGGAAGAATCGTGGATGGTGGGCGAGCCGGCCTATGCCAGCGCCTTAGCCGGAAGCGGGGTCATGGTGGACAAGCTGGTAAAGCTGGTGACCAAGGACGGCACAGCCACCATCGGAGGCATCCGCTACACCGGAGCCCAGCTGCTGACGCGGTTTTTGATCCAGGCAGTGGCTCTGGCCAAAGATGAGTATAACACGGACAAGATAAAACAGCTGGTATTCTCCGTGCCGCGGATCGAGACGCGGCTTTTGGCGTGCCTGCGGGGATGCGGAGAGTATCTTCAGGTCGCGGGGGAAGATATTCACATTATGAGCCACACGGAAAGCTTTATGTACTATGTGTTAAGCCAGAAGCGGGAGGTGTGGAATAACCAGGTGGGGATGTTCGATCTGTCCGGGGAGGGTCTGTGTTATTATGAGATGAAAGTTCAGAGAGGACTTAGACAGACAACGGTTATGGCGGAGAAGGAAAGGCTGGAGGAGGGATTCAGCCTGGATATCCTTAATTCATCGGCAGGGAAAAAGATGGCGGACAGGATCTTATGCTCCTGCGGAAACCGGATGCTGCAAAAAAAACTGTTTTCCTCCGTGTTTCTTATGGGAAAAGGGTTTGAGGAGCGGGACTGGGCGGAAGGGTTTATGAAGCTGGTGTGCAACCGCAGGCGGGTGTATGTGGAGACGGAGCTGTTTGCCAGGGGCGCCGCCTACCGGGCCGTGGATTTTCTGCGGGAGAAGAGCATTTACCCCTACGTATGCATCTGTGAGGGGCGTCTGGATTCCAGCGTGTCCATGCGGGTGCTGTATAAGGATCAGGACAATCAGCTGATGTTGGCCAAGGCGGGGGTCAGCTGGTACGAGGCGGCAAAAGAGGTGGAGCTGATCCTGGACGGTCAGGATTATCTGGAGTTTATGATTACGCCGCCGGACCAGAGAAAGAAGAAGACTGTGAGGATGGAACTGGAGGGGTTTCCCAAACGGGGAGAGAAGACGTTGCGGGTCCTGGTCCAGATCGGATTTCTGGATGAGCGGACCATGACAGTGACAGTGACGGACCAGGGGTTTGGGGAGTTATTTCCCTCTACTGGGGCAGTGCTAAAACAAGAGGTTATGTTATGAGTGTGATCGTGTGCGGACAAAAGCGGGCCAGGCGTCCCTTTTATCTTGAGGAGCTGGGGATCAATATCTACAGCTGCCAGGAATTTTGTTATGTAGTCTACCATCATCCGCTTCTGTTTATGGACGGGATTATGGATCAAAGCCTGGTGGATTTTATCAGGGATGAGTTCGACATGGGCTTTGTGGCGGCCCGGCTGGAGCAGAGGATAAAAAGCGGGGAGAGGCAGGAGGATATTCTGCTTTTCTTTATGCAGGAGTGCAATTACTATACCACCGCGGAGTTAAATAAGCTTCGCCAGACCCTGCAGTCCTTTAAAAAGCTGTCGGTTTTTGAGTATGCCAAGAGAAGGGCGGATTACCTGGCTCAGTTTAAGCAGTACGGGCGGGCCATCGCCGGGTATGAGGAGATCCTGGAGGAGCGGGACGGGCGGGCGGACGACCAGTTTATCAGCCGGGTCCTCAACAATCTGGGGGCGTGCTATGCCCGGGTTTTTCAGTTTCGGAAGGCTATGGAGGCCTATGACAAGGCCTACGAGAAGCGGAGGGATATGGCCACCCTGGAGCGGATGTATCACCTGACGCTGCTGGATTCGGGGCTGGCCTTAAAGGAGCGGTACCGGTCCGCGGCGTCCGGGGAGCTGTTAGAGAGATGGAAGCGGGAGTTTGAGAAAGCCCAGGAGGCGGCAAAGGAGTCTGCGGGCGTGAAAAATATCGGGGACCTGTTTGAGAAGGACTCGGTAAGAAGGCTGCAGGGAGCCGCCAAGCTGGTGGAGGAGTGGAAGCAGGAGTACCGGGGCATGGCCTAGTACAACGCGGCACAGAGAATACGGGAGGAATATGGGAGGAAGTTATGAAAGCGGGAAAGAAAGCCAAGACTTATGAGATGGACATGTGTAGCGGACCGATCTTTATCAAGATCGTGGTGTTTGCCGTTCCGCTGATCTTGTCAGGTATTTTGCAGCTTTTGTTCAATGCGGCGGATATCATTGTGGTGGGCCGGTTTGCGGGGAGCGAGTCCCTGGCAGCCGTGGGATCCACCTCGGCTCTGATCAATCTGCTGGTCAATGTGTTTATCGGCCTGTCTGTGGGAGCCAATGTGATGGTGGCCCGGTTTTACGGCGCGGGGCAGCAGCGGGATCTGGAGGAGACGGTCCACACGGCTATGGTGATGGCGGCGGTGGGCGGGGCTTTTCTGGTCCTGGTGGGAGTTGTGCTGGCAGATCCGCTTTTGACGCTTATGGGGACGCCGGACGACGTGCTGCCTTTGGCAGCCCTGTACATGAAGATCTTTTTTGTGGGCATGCCGGTGAATCTCATCTACAATTTCGGCAGCGCGATCCTGCGGGCTGTGGGGGATACCAAGAGGCCCCTGTATTTTCTCCTGATGGCGGGGATCATCAATGTGGTGCTGAATTTGTTTTTTGTGATCGCCCTGTCCATGGGAGTGGCTGGAGTGGCCCTGGCCACGGTGATCTCCCAGTGCGTCTCCGCGTTCCTTATTGTCCGGTGTCTGATGAAAACCGACGCGGGATACAGGCTGGAGCTTGGAAAGCTCAGGGTGGTGAAGAATAAGGCCCGCTCCATTGTGAAGATCGGCCTTCCGGCAGGGCTTCAGGGGGCTATCTTTTCCGTGTCCAACGTGCTGATCCAGTCCTCGGTAAACTCCTTCGGTTCCGTGGCCATGGCGGGCAACACGGCTGCTCAGAATATAGAGGGGTTTGTGTACACGTCCATGAACGCGGTGTATCAGACAGCCTTAAGCTTTACCAGTCAGAATTTCGGGGCAAAGCAGTTTGGCCGTATGCGGCGGATTCTTGTGTATTGTCTCATGCTGACCACCATGGTGGGCCTTGTGATGGGCGGCGGCGCGGTGGTCCTGGCAAGACAGCTTCTGGGGATCTACTCCTCGGACGGGGAGGTGATCCGGTACGGGATGAACCGGCTAAAGATCATCGGGACCACCTACTGCGTCTGCGGGCTTATGGACTCCATGGTAGGCTGTCTGCGGGGCATGGGGTACTCGGTGATGCCCATGATCGTGTCCCTCACCGGGGCCTGCGGGTTCCGGGTGCTGTGGATCTACACCGTGTTTGCCATGAACCGGACGCTGCCGACGCTCTACATATCCTATCCCGTGTCCTGGGGGATCACGTTTGCGGCCCATCTGGTGTGTTACCTGGTGGTGATCAAGAAGGTGAAGAGGCAGATGGGAGTTCAGGCCTGATCCGCGCGGGCGGTAAGGCCCATGGATAAAAAGGCAAAGACAAAGACCACCAGGCTTCTGTAAGTGAACAGCGGGTGTATATAGGAGTGATTTTGCAGAACGCCGTACCATACAAAGGGCATCAGGCATACCAGCAGGTAAGGGATTCCGTGAAAGAGGAATTGTTTTAGACGGAAATGGCATGCCCAGATCCCATATAACAGAGCGGCTCCAAAAAGGATGACGGTCAGCCATTCTATGCGGCCAAACCCCATACTTATATTTTTATAAATGGCATCCCATCTGGTAAAATGACTTCCGAAAGCAGAATCCGATGTCCGAAACAGCGCCTGCTGCAAAGCGTCCTGGAATACATTTTGATCAAGGAGAAGGGACGCGGCAGTCCACTTTGCGATCCACATACCAAAATATCCAAATGCCCATGAAACCGAGTTCGCTAATATGCCCCGGATCTTTTCCGCCAAGGAGGCGTCTGTGTGGCAAGTGAGCCACATAACCGCGGAAATGCCCAGAGTCGCAATGGGATAGGTTAAAAAGTCCAGGTAATTGGTAAGTATTCCGAGGATCAAAAAGTAAAACAGAAATCGGTTGTTCTTTTTTAACTGGTCACGCCAAAGGGCAATGATCAAGATTGATATCATAGAGATATAAAAGATGGTGGAGTATTGCAGAGAAAATGCCACTGCGGATGGTCTTAAAAAGAATACGGCCGCTAAAAATGGAAGGATCATCTTTTTTTGATCGCGTTTCACCAAAACAGCTAATATAACAAGAACCAGACAGGGCAGAAACAGTCTGTTTACAGTCCTGAACTGCAAATAGTCAATAACAAGAAGAAGTGGTTTTAAAAAGACCAGATATCCATGCCAATATCTGGAGTAGGAACCTGCGTACATGCCGTCATAGTCCTCTGTGTACGCAAGCAGGCAGTAGGTGGGGAACGAGTCGTCGTATTGGGGGTGGTAAACATTCATGGTTTTTTCCAGAAGCGAAGAATCTTTTTTGTCGAAGATAGCGCTGCCCAGCATCAGAGCGTCTGTGTAATTATCCAATAGTTTTGACGAACTGCCGTCCAGAGAAGGGTACTCTCCCTCAATACTAAAAACGTAAGCAGAGTCTTTTACATGCTGATACATAGGGAGAGTAGGGAGCAGAAATACCAGGCAGAGAAGGACGATTCCTGTAAGAGCGCCAAAGATCAGGATAAGAATCATGTTCAGCGATGTTTTTAAATACTTCATGGTAAATAAAGTTCTCCTTTTATAATATTTAAGACGATATAGCCTTTATTATAGATATAAGAGATAAAAAAAGCAATAATCATTGACAAAAATAAAAAAATTGACTATAGTACTTAAAAGGTAATAAAAAACGGTTGGGAAGAAGAGGAGTACGCTTAAAAACCCTGTCAGAGAGGACCGTCCGCCGGCTGTAAGGCGGTCTCAGGAAGTGGAAGCGGAAGGTGGCTTTGGAACCGGGGCGGTGAAAAGGGAAGTAGCTGCTTTCGCCTGGTCAGCGTTAGAGGACCTGAGAGATATATGGTGTGGCACGGATTTACAGATGTGTATGTGCGCAGGTATGCAGAACATCATATAAAAAAGGTGGTACCGCGGAGAGATTCGCCCTTTGCATGAGAGATCATGGGGAGGGCGTTTTTTGGTTTCCTGTGAAATTGATATATTGTTGAGTGAGCAAAGGGGGCGGGGATTGTCGCGGGGCCAGACAGAGAAGGAGAGATGTCCCGTCCGGGTTCAGATATGCCAAACATTCC
>CAJUFP010000078.1:0-4568 GCA_910585645.1 uncultured Hungatella sp.
TTCCGACATCTTCCACCACTCCTAGATATAATTCTACCGGGAATTTAGGTTATAAGTATTAAAAATACTCTCATTCCATGGATTACAGTCTATAAAAATTATTTCAAAATCCGTCAACCGTTTTTCACACCGTACACGGTTCCACAACTGTCCATTACCACCTGTCCAGGTAATGACTTCATTACTATAAAACTTATTATAAAATGAGGGAAGTGGCTCTGTCCCGCAATCCTCAAATGTAAAATAGAACATCAATACGCCTCCAATACAATCTTGTTTGGAGAGATCATCGTTATTTCAGCATCTCCATCCGCATTATTCATGATGCCAGAACCACTTCGTTTATTATCTACTAAAACCAGCGCCTTATGCCTAAACGACT
This sequence comes from uncultured Hungatella sp., assembly GCA_910585645.1. Classification (GTDB taxonomy): domain Bacteria; phylum Bacillota; class Clostridia; order Lachnospirales; family Lachnospiraceae; genus UBA3402. The sequence continues at coordinate 383 of CAJUFP010000078.1, forward strand.
CTATCAGATCATTTAACTTCCCAGGGAACATATCATATCTGTCTATTAAAACAATAACGCTATCCTCTGAAATTTTTGATAATGGTACTTCTTTCTCATAGTCAAAATAAGAATACGCCGCTACCGGTTCACCGCGCCGCCTCATCTCATCTAATATATGGTAAAGTCTGGTCTTTCCCGTTGCGGAGTCAGACTCTAATAAATATAATCCCTTATCCTCATTGCACTCAACTTCGTAATCTAAACTTTGTATCTTCATTTATGGCCATATTTCCTCCACTTACTTAATTCCGCTATATTATTGAACTCCTCGTCATTATAATATAATTTGTGCTGCACTTCATATGCCGGAATACTGATCACTCTATATATCGAATCAACATAAATATTTCCGTTTATCTTATTTCTTATCAAACATTCTAAGACATTATCCCCACATTCTTTCATATCAACGATCCAGTCCGGATTGTTTGCGACAATGATCGCGCCTTTACTGCCTGAAGATAAAAAGGACCAATAAAGTCTGCCTCCAAATCGATCATAAAAATACTCCGTATCGCAATAACTGCCTTTCTCAACATCTCTTAAAATACCATCAACATCTAAGGTTCTATTCTTTGGCGCGGAAAACCAGGTCTCAACATCTTCAATATACTTCTTATCTCCAGGTAATCCTGTAAACTGATCGTAAATATACAACATAGCTTCCACCCCTTTCAATCCCTGGACTCCACACAGATCAAAACCCCGCTCTCAAAGCTTATAAAAGCCTCCTCCTCCTTCACCTCATTGCTGACGCACAGCCCTGCCTCCACGCCCACAGTAAGATCCTTACCGGTCAGCGGATACTTAAACCCTCTCAGAGTGATCCCCCTCACCTGCTCCGTCAGAGGAATAAAGGAGACGTACGTTCCGTACGTCTCCCCTCTTACAAAGCGCTTTCCCCCATCCAGAAGATACACCTTGTTCCAGGCATCGTAGAGAAACGCCTCCACCCCTACGTCCAGGCACAGCTTTAACAGGTGGATGTTGGACAGTTCATGGTCCAGCCGTCCCCCTGTAGCTCCCAGGATCATAAGCCGGGCGCAGCCCAGCTTTATGGCCGTGTTGATGGCCAGCTCCGTGTCCGTCTCATCCTTCTCCGGCCTGTGGACATCCCACAGGATCTCCGGGTTCTTTCGGTACTCCTCAAGGATCTCCCGGTGTACCGAGTCAAAGTCCCCCACAATGGCGTCCGGCACAAGGCCAAGGGCCTTTGTCACCTCCAGCCCGCCGTCCACAGACACCACGCAGTCCGCCAAAGCCCCTTTCTCCCTCAAAAAATCCCGGGCAAAGGCCAGATCGATCTTTCCGCCGGTAATAATAAGCCCCCTCTTCATTCCAGTCCTCTCTCATACCGGTCGAAAACATCCAGAAACTTCCTGACATTCTCCCCCGCATCCCCTTTAAATACCGATGTGCCGGCCACGAGCACATTGGCCCCTGCCTCCAAAAGCTGCCCTGCATTGGTCAGGGTCACGCCGCCGTCCACCTGGATATCCGTGTTAAGCCCCAGCTGATCCAGCTTCTGCCGAAGAGCCCTCACCTTGTCAACCGTGTAGGGGATAAACTGCTGTCCCCCGAATCCCGGGTTCACGGACATCACCAACACCATGTCCACCATTGGCAGCACAAGCTCCACTGCCGACACAGGCGTGGCCGGGTTTATGGCCACCCCCGCCTTTGCTCCTGCAGCGCGTATCTGCCGCAGCGTGGAGTCCAGGTGTCTGCACGCCTCGGCGTGGACGCAGATCAGATCCGCCCCGCAGGCTCTCACAGCGTCCACGTATCTGGCAGGCTCCTCCACCATCATGTGTACGTCAAACACCATGTCCGTGCAGCTTCGCAGCGCCTTTATAACCGGCATCCCAAAGGAAATGCTGGGCACAAAGGCCCCGTCCATCACATCCAGGTGGAGATACTTGGCCCCGGCCTGCTCCACAGCCTTTATGTCCTGCTCCAAATGTTTAAAATCCGCTCCCAGAAGGGAGGGCGCAAGTACGATCATATCAATATCTCCTTTTTTCCTTAAGCTCCTCATAAAACAGCCTGTAGTTCTTGTAGCGGCTCCTGCTGATGTGGCCTGCCTTTGCCGCCTCCTTCACCCCGCAGACCTGTTCCCCCATGTGGACGCACCCCAAAAATTTGCAGGAATCCTCATAGGGCCTAAACTCCGGAAAATACGTTTTCAGCTCTGACCGCTCCATGTCAAACACGAACACAGAGCTGAACCCCGGCGTATCCATCAGATACGTGCCGGGCTTTAAGCAAAACAGCTCCGAGTGCCTGGTGGTGTGCCTTCCTCTCCGGATCTTCTCGCTGACCGTGCCGGTCTCCATGTTGGCGTCAGGCATGAGAAGATTGGTCAGGGATGACTTGCCCACCCCCGACGGCCCGGCAAGGGCTGTAGTCCTGCCCTCCAGATAAGCCCTGACCTCCCCAAGGCCTTCTCCCTCCCGCGCCGCCCCAAACAGCACCGGATACCCGGCCGCCTCATAGATCCTTCGGTACCGGTCCCTTTCCTCCTCCCCTGCCAGATCCGTCTTGTTAAACAGGATGGCAGCGGGGATATGGCTCTTTTCCATCAGCACCAGATACCGGTCCAACAGGTTTAAATTAGGCTGTGGGTCTGCCATGGCAAACACCACCAGCGCCTGGTCTATATTGGCCACCGCCGGGCGGATCAGTTCCCCTGTCCGGGGCAGGATCTCATCAATACTGCCCTCCCCCGGATCCTGCCCCAGGACGGTAAGTATCACATTATCCCCCACCAAAGGCTTGATATTCCGGTTCCGAAAGATCCCCTTTGCCTTGCATTCATAGATCACGCCGTCGCTGCCACACACATAGTAAAAACCCGCAATCCCTTTTATGATCTTTCCTGTCACGTAACCCCCTCTTTTTGCCGTGTCAAAGTTCTCTTAATGGGTCTGGGTAAACGTCACCGGATAAATGGCCAGCACCTGGTCCGTATCCGCGTTGACTACCTCCACCTCGCCGCTGCCTACGCCCGGTTCCCCCTCGATCTCCGAAAAACTGATGGGAACATCCTGGGTTCCGTTGTAGACCATGGTGTCCATAAGCGTCTGGTATACCACCTGGCCGTTGACCACCTGTTTCAGCCGGATCATGACACGCACATCCGCGGCCACAGCCCCGGGGCCGATGCTTCCTCCCAGGTTATAGTGCTCGTTGATGGATGCCACATACCGCCTCTCCTCAGGACCCAGGCTCACCGTGTAGGGAACAGCCGTGCCCTCCTTTACCTGAGTCTCCGGCGCGATGCCCTGACGGATCACATACCCGATCTCCAGGGTGTCGCTGTACTCCTCGGACACATCCCCAGGCTCCAGCCCGGCAGCTGCTAGAGTCCCCACGGCGTCCTCCTCAAACAGCCCGTCAATGGCAGGCACACTCCTCATGGCGGAGGCCGGCCCGGCGCTGATGTACAAAGTCACCGTCTCACCGGGCCTTGCCTGGTGAGGCTCAAACCGGATCACCGATCCCTCGGCCACCGTGTCGTGGTACTCTGGTTTCTCCTGAACCACCAGCTTGTTCTGTTCCAGAAGAAGCCTTGCCGCCTCCCCGGTCATGCCGTCCAGAGACATCTCCGACACCTTTACCAGGTCGCTGCCATTGCTCACCACCACGTTCATGGCCGTATATTTCTTCACAATCGTCCCCTCCGGAACCTGCTGGGAGATGACGCAGCCCTTGTCCACAGTATCGGAATCCTCATACCCGCTGACCTTTAAGATCAGCGTGCTCTCCTTTAACTTGGCCTCGGCCAGATCCACCGGCAGCCCTAAAACATCCGGAGCCGGTACCTCCATGTCATTGAGGGATTCCGTGGGAGCCACGGTCTCGGTCTGGATCTCTGTCTCCGTCCCTCCGGAGCCGAATTTAAACAGACCTCCCAGCCTGGCAAACACCACCACCAGGATAATGACGATGATGACAGCCGCCAGTACGCCCAGAGCAGCCAGAAGTTTCTCAAAACCGCCGGACACATGGTCCCCGCCGGAAGGTCTTCTCCCCCGGTTCTGCCCCCGTCCCTGGGCTCTTGCCTGACTTCTGCGGCGGTCCTGGGGCCACTCCTCGTCCTCCTCTTCCTCCCACTCCCAGTCCCTGACAGCCGGTCGTTCCT
>CAJUFP010000078.1:4668-24090 GCA_910585645.1 uncultured Hungatella sp.
CCCCAGGCTCACGGTCCCAGGTTCTGGCGCCCGGCCGCTCCTCCCCAGGCTCACGGTCCCAGGTTCTGGCGCCCGGCCGCTCCTCCCCAGGCTCACGATCCCGGGTTCTGACAACCGGGCGCTCCTCTGCCGCCTCCCGGTCTCTCCGGTACTCCCGGTCCCGGTACCCTCCGGCCTGGCGCAGGTCCTGGCCGTTCCAGTCCCGGTCATCCTCCCAGTCCTGGCCGCTTTCATCCATGACAGGCTCCTCCCAGTTTCCCGCGCCTGCCCTGGGTTCCCCCGGCCGGTCCTCCTCCCAGTCCCTTAAACTTTCCGCCCCGCGCTTGATCTCCTCCAGCTCCTCCTTGCGCAGGATCACGGTCCCGGCTTCCATATCCACCTCCGGGGCCAGCTGGACAAAATCCTCGTCCGGGTACACCAAAACCCGCCGAAGGTCCGCGATCACCTCCGAGATCTGGCTGTAGCGGTACTCCGGCTTTTTCTCCGTACACTTTAAGATGACGCCCTCCAGGCTCACCGGTATCTCCGGGTTAAAGTAAGTCGGCCTGGAGATGGGCTCCTGGAGCTGGGCCAGGGCAACCGCCACGGTACTCTCCCCCTCAAAGGGAAGCCGTCCCGTGACCATCTCAAAGATGGTGATGCCCAGGGAGTAGATATCGCTGCGGGTGTCGCTGTACCCGCCTCTGGCCTGCTCCGGCGCCATGTAGTGTACAGACCCCATGGCCTCTGAGGTCATGGTCTGGGTGGACGCTGCCCTGGCAATACCGAAATCCGCCACCTTCACCTTTCCGTCCTTGGAAATAAGCATGTTCTGGGGCTTGATATCTCTATGTACAATATTCTGTTCGTGGGCGGCTCCGATGCCCTGGGCCACCTGAATGGCGATCCCCACAGCCTCCTTCACGTCCAGAAATCCTTTTTTTCCGATGTAGCTTTTTAAGGTGATCCCTTCGATCAGCTCCATGACAATATAGTGGATGCTTCCCTCATCCACAACGTCGTACACATTGACAATGTTTGGGTGGGACAGCCTGGCCGCTGCCTGGGCCTCCATCTGAAACTTGCCCACAAACCCGTCCTCATTGCTGAACTCCTCTTTTAACACCTTGATCGCCACCAGGCGGTTGAGCTTATGGCACTTTGCCCTGTACACATCCGACATTCCGCCTGAACCGATCAGCCCTAATATTTCATACCGACCCTGTAAATAAATCCCTGTTCTCAGCATGAACCCACCTCGCCTATCTGCGGGTCTATGACGATCACCGCAATATTGTCGTAACCTCCCCGGTCATTGGCCTGACTGATCAGCCGCTCTGTCTTCTGTTTCAGAGAACCTCTCTGTCCCAGAACGGCCGCCGTCTCCTCATCTTCAAGCATATTGCAAAGCCCGTCAGAACACATAAGGATCAGATCTTTAGGAAGAAGCTCCTCCTCAAAAAAATCCGCCTCCACATGTCCTGCCACCCCAATGGCTCTGGTGATAATGTTTTTCTTGCGCTGATAATCCCTGCTGTTTCTCTCCATCTGCCCCAGCGCCACCAGCTCCTCCACATAGGAGTGATCCCTGGTAATCTGGAACAGACGTTTATCCCTGAACAGATAGAGCCTGCTGTCCCCTACATTGGCCGCATACAGGGTACTGCCCTCAACAGACGCGGCCACAAGGGTAGTTCCCATGCCGTGGAGGGCGCTGTTTTTCAGGGAGGCCTCATAGAGTCTGCCGTTGATCTGGCGGATCCCCTCCTGTATCACCTGGACCGCCGTGCCGTCCTCTCGCCGGCCCGCGTAGGCGGCCAGACCTTCCACCAGAAAGCGGGACGCGTAATCCCCGGCCCTGTGGCCTCCCATTCCGTCGGCCACCAGAAACAGATTGTCCAGGCCCCCCACAGGATCTGATGAACAGTAAATATAGTCCTGATTGCGGTCCCTGACCATCCCCACATCAGTCATCCCATAGGCTCTCATTTTCATCAATCCTCCCTTTTGTCGCGGCTTCCATAAACCTTCTCCGCAGCTGCCCGCAGGCCCCGCTGATGTCCCGCCCCATCTCTCTCCTGACCGTAACGTTGATCCCGCCTTTTTCCAGACAATGCTTAAACTCCTCCACAGCCTTGCTGCCGGACTGGACATAGTCCCGCTCCTTAATCGGATTAACCGGAATCAGGTTCACATGGCCCTGCTGGTCCTTCAAAAGCTTTGCCAGGGCTCTGGCATGGCTAAGATCGTCATTGACTCCCTTTACCAGGCTGTACTCAAAGGTCAGACGCCTGCCGGTCTTCAGAAAATAACCGCGGCAGGCCGCAAGAACCTCCGAAAGGCCGTACCGGTTGGCCACAGGCATCAGCTCTCTCCTTATCTGGTCATTTGGGGCGTGAAGGGACAGGGCCAGGGTGACGCTAAGCCCCTCCCCGGTAAGCCGTTCAATGCCCGGCACAATGCCGCAGGTGGACACCGTGATATTTCTCTGGCTGATGTTTTGGCCCTTCTCGTGACAGATCAGCCTGATAAACGTTACAAGATTGTCGTAGTTGTCCAGAGGTTCACCGGAGCCCATGACAACCACATGGCTCACCCGCTCCCCGGTGTCCTTCTGGATTTGGTAGATCTGGTCCGCCATCTCCGAAGGCCGCAAACCTCGCACCAGTCCGTCCAGGGTGGACGCGCAGAAACGACACCCCATACGGCATCCCACCTGGGAGGAAACGCACACGGAATTGCCGTGTTTATATTTCATCCACACGCTCTCGATCACATGGCCGTCAGCCAGACCGAACAGGTATTTCCTGGTGCCGTCTATCTTCGAGATCCTCACATCCTCTGTGGTCAGAGCCACCAGATCATACTCCCCCGAAAGCTGCTGCCGCAGATCCCTTGACAGGTTGGTCATGTCCTCAAAAGAATCCGCCGTCTTTTCATGGATCCACTGAAAGACCTGCCTGGCCCGAAAGGCCTTAAGCCCCTTCCCGGTCAGCTCTTCCTCCAGTTCTTCCAAAGACAGGGATTTTATATCTCTCTTCTCTTCCATCATCGTCACTCTCTCCGCCTGAACACTGCCAGGAAAAACCCGTCGCAGGGGTGGATCCCCGGCAAAAGCTGGACGTATCCCTGCTTTAAGGTCTCCTCCCTGATCCGCTCTCCCAGCCTTCCCTCAATGTGTACAGGCTCAAAGGGAAACTGTTCCAAAAACCAGGCCCTGTTCTCCTCATTTTCTCTTCTGCTTATGGTGCAGGTGCTGTACACCAGGATCCCTCCCGGCTTCACATACCGCCACACCACGGACAAAATGTCCCTCTGAAGCCCTGCCAGAGCCTCCATGGACTCCCGCGTCGCCCGCAGCTTAATATCCGGCTTGCGCCCCAGGACCCCAAGGCCGGAGCAGGGCAGGTCTGCCAGCACCAGATCCGCCGTCTCCACAGACTGCTCATCCTCGCAGAGGGCGTCCAGAACCCTGACCTTTACATTGGCATACCCCAGCCGCCTGACATTCTCCCGGATCAGATCCGCCTTGCGCTGGCTGATATCCCGCACCTCCACCATGCCTGTGCCCTGAAGAAGGTCTGCCAGGTAAAGGCTCTTTCCCCCCGGAGCCCCGCAGACGTCAATGCAGCGCCATCCCTTTTCGGGCTCTGCCGCCCTGACCGCCATGGCGGAGCTTAGATCCTGGATTTGGATCCATCCCTTTTGAAAAGCCTCCAGCTTCTCCAGATAATCCACATGGTCCAAAAACACGATGTCATCCCCGTACCCGCTGTCTTCCACCACAACGCCCTGCCCTCTTAAACTGTCCCGGATCTGTCCTGGATCCGCCTTGTTTCCCCGGCAGCGGACGCAGAGACGGCGTTTCTCCAAAAACGCCTGAAGCATCCCCCTGACAGTCTCCTGGGGATACTCCTCCATCCACATATCGTAAATCCACCGGGGGATGGAATAGCGGACACTTTCATCGGGAAATGTCAGGTGCTCCTTTTCCCTGGAAATGGCGCGAAGCACCCCGTTGACAAACCCTTTCAGCCCAAAAAAGCGCCGCTTTGCGGCCAGTTTCACCGCCTCATTGCACACCGCGCTGTCAGGGATCCTGTCCATGTATAAGATCTGGTACACGGACATCCGAAGCAGCGCGCGGATCACAGGCTTCATCCCGGAAAGCTTCACGCTGGAATACCGCCCGATCACGTGGTCGATCTGGATCAGATACTCCAGAGTCCCCTCGGTGACCCTGGTGATAAATGCCCGGTCCTGTTTTTCCAGGTACTGATACTTGGACAGGGCCTGGGCCAAAACCACGTGGCTTAACCCGCCCCGCTCCACGATCTCCAGAAGAATGTCCAGAGTCAGCTCTCTGGCGTTCATCTTATTTTTCTCTCCACCCTTAGTCATCCCGCCGCCTGTTGCCTCCAAACAAGATCACCAGACGCAAAAGCTGCAAGATGGACGCCGCGGCAGCCGCCACATAGGTCAGGGCCGCAGCGCTAAGCACGCTCCTTGTCTGCCCTACCTCCTGGCCGCTTAAGATCCCCAGCTGGTCCAAAAGCCGCACCGCCCGCCTGGAGGCGTTAAGCTCCACCGGAAGGGTGATCAGCTGAAACAGCACCACAGCAGCGAACATCCAGATCCCGATGCGGGTCAGCATATTGGTGCCGCCCATGAGAAGCCCCACCAGGATCAGGGGCCAGGACAGCTTACTGCCAAAATTGGCCACAGGCACAAAAGCCGCCCGCATCCTCAGTGGCACATACCCTACATTGTCCTGTATGGCGTGGCCGCACTCGTGAGCCGCCACCCCCAGGGACGCCACCGAGGCGGACCGGTACACGCTCTCCGACAGATTCACCGTCCTGGTTCTGGGGTCGTAGTGATCCGTCAGATTCCCCGCCACAGGCCTGACCGTCACGTCATAGATGCCCTGGGAGTTCAAAAGCCGCCTGGCCGCCTCCTCCCCGGTCATCCCTGTCATGCTGCGGACCTTCGAATATCTGGCAAACGTACTGTTTACCATAGACGACGCCGCCAAAGACAGCAAAGTCCCGATAACAAGCAATATCATGGTAGGATCAAAAAACCCCATCCCGTACCTGTAAAAACCGCCATACATACGCGTCAGCTCCTTTCTACACGTTCCTTTCCTTCTGACTCTGAAATACGGTGTGCAAATCCACCGGATATCCCCGCAAAAAGGCGTCTGCCGCCATCCTCTTCTTGCCCTCAGGCTGCAGCTCCAGAAGAGACAGACACCCTTTTCCGGTCTTTACCAGGATCGTCTCCTTATCTACATAGACTGCCTCGCCCAAGGCTCCCTCATACTCCCGGTCCACTGCTTTTGCCTTCCAGATTTTCACGGTCTTTCCATTCCATTTTGTGTAGGTCCCGGGCCAGGAATTTAAGCCTCTCACCAGCCGCTCGATCACATGGGCGTCCAGGCTCCAGTCAATATCCCCCATATCCTTTTTCAGCATCCTGGCATAGCAGGTCCCCTCATCGGTCTGAGGCGTCCGCTCTATGGTGCCGTCCTCAATCTTTTTCAGGGTTGACACGATGAGCCTGGCCCCTGCCGCCATCAGCTTGTCGTGGAGACTGTCCCCGGTCTCCTCATCCTCAATGGGTACCATCTCCTTTTCCAGCATATCCCCTGTGTCAATGCCCTCATCCATCATCATGGTGGTAACCCCGGTCTCCTTCTCGCCGTCAATAACCGCCCACTGGATCGGCGCCGCCCCCCGGTACTTGGGAAGCAGGGACGCGTGGACATTGACGCAGCCCAAAGGCGGGATATCCAGCACTTCCTTTGTCAGGATCTGGCCAAAGGCCACCACCACCATCACATCCGGCTTCAGCTCCCTAAGGACCTGGACAAACTCCGGGGTCCGCACCTTCAAAGGCTGATACACCGACAGGCCGTGCTCCAGGGCCTTCTCCTTTACCGGGGTCATGGCCACTGCCTTTCCTCTGCCCTTTGGCTTATCCGGCTGGGTCACCACGCCTGCGATCTCATGGCCTGCCTCTATGAGGGCGTCAAGCACCGGCACGGAAAAATCCGGCGTTCCCATAAATACGATCCTCATCTACTCCATGTCCTCCTCTGTCAGCTCCGACGCGTCCTTAAGCTCTCCCTCCACCATGTCCACATACAGCTTTCCCGACAGATGGTCGCACTCATGGCAGATGGCCCTGGCCAGCATGCCCTCCGCCTCCATAACATATTCGTCCATGTTCTCGTCATGAAACCGGACCTTCACCCAGTCGGGCCTGGTAACCTTCCCCGTCTTTCCCGGCACGCTTAAACACCCCTCATAGGCCGTGGAACTTCCGCTGCTCTCCAGGATCTCCGGGTTTATGAACACATACTGGTTCCGCTCCTCGTCGGGCACATCCTCGTCGTCCACGTCAATCACTACGATCTGCTTTAAGATCCCCACCTGGGGCGCTGCCAGCCCCACGCCGCTGTTGGTGTACATCGTCTCAAACATATCCTCTATAAGCTGCGCAAGCCTGGGCGTCATGTCCTTCACCGGTTTGCACTTCTTATACAAAATATCGTCTCCCAAGGTCCTTACATGTCTAATCGCCATTTCACTCTGCCCTCTCTCACCTTAATTTATCATTGCCGCCAAAGGCCGCCTCTACGCGAAATCGTACTGGATCATCACCTGCTGATGCCACCAGGCATTCTGCCGCTGCTGTTCCATAAAGCTTTTCAATTGTATCAGTATATCATAGTTTTCCTGTTTCAAGTATAAAATTTTTCTATAGATATCATTAACTTTGTAAATCGTGGCCTGGGCCGGCCCGATCATCTCCACTTCCCCGGACCCCGGACCTCTGGCCCCCGACGCCTGCCTGGCCCACTGGCTTAGATCCGCCATAGCCTGCCCTAACGTCTCCTGGGACCGGCAGGAAGCCATGACCGCCAGAAGCTGAAATCCCGGAGGATAGTGGAGCAGATCCCGGTATACCATCTCCTGCCTGTAGAAAGCTTCGTAGTCCTGGCTGGCAGCGCAGGCAATGCTGTAGTGCTCCGGATTGTAGGTCTGTATCACCACGTCTCCGGAAAGCTCCCCCCGCCCCGCCCGCCCCGCTGCCTGGGTCAGAAGCTGGAACGTCCGCTCCCCGCACCGAAAATCCGAGGTGTACAGAGACAGATCCGCGGCCAGAACCCCCACCAGGGTCACCTTTGGAAAATCGTGGCCCTTTACGATCATCTGGGTTCCGATCAGGATGTCGGCCTTTCCCTCCCCAAAGGCGGACAAGATCTCCTCATGTCCCCCTTTTTTCGACGTGGTGTCCATGTCCATGCGCAGCACCCTGGCCTTTGGAAACATTTTCTTTGTCATCTCCTCCACCTTCTGGGTTCCGGTGCCGAATCCGGCGATGTAGGGGGAGCTGCACACCGGACACCGATCCGGGTTTTTCGTCTCATAACCGCAGTAGTGGCACACCAGCTTCTGCCCGAAATGGAGGGTCAGAGTCACATCGCAGTGAGGGCATTTTACCGCCTCCCCGCAGGAGCGGCAGGACACAAAGCTGGCATAGCCCCGCCGGTTCATAAACAGCATGGTCTGCTGCCCTGCCTTAAGCCTCTCTTCCATGGCGGAAAGAAGGGCGCGGCTGAACATGGATTTGTTGCCCTCCCGCAGCTCCTGCCGAAGGTCGATGACGTGGACCCGGGCCATGCGGCTGTCCTTCTTTGCCCTCTGGGTCAGGCGGTACAGCCGCCATTTCCCCTCTAAGGCCCTGGTGTAGGCCTCCAGAGACGGCGTGGCCGACCCCAGCACCACCGACGCCCGGCACATCTCCCCCAGATACACGGCCACCTCCCTGGCGTGATATCTGGGGGACAGCTCGCTTTTGTAGGCAGTCTCGTGTTCCTCGTCCATGATAATAAGCCCAAGGTCGGGAAATGGCGTAAACAGCGCGGACCTGGGGCCGATCATGATCCTCACCTCCCCGCTTTTTGCCCTTTCGAACTGGTCGTAGCGCTCCCCCGGGGACATGCGGGAATTGATAAGGGACACCTGACTGCCAAACCGCCTGTAAAACCGCAGCACGGTCTGGTACGTCAGGGCAATCTCCGGGATCAGCACAATAACCTGCCTGCCTGCCTTTAACACATGGGCGATCATCTCCATGTAAACCTCCGTCTTGCCGCTGCCCGTCACCCCGCACACAAGGGCTGTCTCCCGGATCCCCTGGTCATAGCGGCGGGCAAAGTCCTCCGCCGCTGCCCTCTGCTCATCGTTAAGCTCCACCGTCTTGTTTTTCAGGTCCCCCCGGATCCGGGGCGTTCTGGCCACAATCTCTGACTCCAGGGCGATCACGCCCTTTTCCGCCAGAGGCTTTATGGAGGCCATGGCCACGTTCATCTGGTTCACCGCCACCTGGCAGGGGATCTCGTCCGACTCTGCCAGAGCCCTCAAAAGCCGCTCCCTGGCCCCATAGTGCTTTCTGGCCGCCTCGTCGGCAGCTTCAAGGACCTGCTCCCTTGTCCAGAGACGACGGATGAATCTGGCCTGCTTTTGCTTTACCTTCTGTTTTACCGGCAGCACGGTCTTTAGGGCCTGGTTCATGGTGGAGCCGTACCGCTCCTTTAGCCACCACGCAAGCCGGATCAGCCGGGTCTGCGCCGTCACCCCGTGAACAGCCACCCCGGCTATATCCTTTATCTTCTGAATATCAAATTCGGCCTGCTCTGTCAGGTCAACCACATACCCTCTGCGCAGGTGGTTTCCCGCGCCAAAAGGGATCTGCACCTGACTTCCCACCTGAATCTCCCCCTCCAGACAAGGCGGAATCCGGTACTGAAAGGGCCTGTCAACCATCTCGTGGGAGATATCAATGATGATGTTGGCGTACATGCTCTGCTCCCTGTCCCGCGATCACTTCCTGGATGACCTGTCTGTCCAAAAACGGCTTTCTCACCCCGTTCTCCTCCTGGTAGTCCTCATGGCCCTTTCCGATCACCGCGATCATGTCCCCGGGCCGGGCGTTAAGGATGCTGTAGGCAATGGCCTCCCGCCTGTCAGGGATCTCCACATAGGTTCCCCCCGCCTTCTCAACGCTGCCTCTGATGTCGGCAATAATATCCTCCGTCTTTTCGTACCGGGAATTGTCCGCGGTCAGGATGCACAGATCCGCCAGCCGACCGCCGATCTCCCCCATGGAGTACCGCCGGTCTTTGGACCGGTTTCCCCCGCACCCAAAGACGCAGACCAGCCGCCCGGGCTTATACTCCCTCAATGTCCCAAGAAGGCTTTCCATGCTGACCCCGTTGTGGGCATAGTCCACGATCACTGTACACTTGGCCGACGAATGGACGATCTCCATCCGCCCGTTGACATACAGATGCTCCAGGGCGTGGCTCACCCGCTCCCTGGGAAGATCAAGAAAGCTGCACACGCTTAATGCCGCCATGGCGTTGTACACATTAAACCGTCCGGGGATATTGACCTTCACATCCATATCCCAGAAGCCCTCGGCAAAAAATTCCACGCCCACAAAATCCTCTCTGGCCACATACCGGATATCTCTGGCCCGAAAATCCCCTTCCCCCTCCAGCCCGTAGGTATACAGCCTGCAGGAATGCTCGTTCGCAATCTCCTGAAAATGGTCGTCGTCCCGGTTGGCGATTCCCACCCGGCACCGCTTTAAGATCTGGGACTTATAATACAGGTACTCTTCAAAATCCCTGTGTTCATCCGGCCCGATGTGATCATTGGAAATGTTGGTGAAAATGCCGTAGTCAAAGGTGATCCCGTCCACCCGATGCATCTTAAGCCCCTGGGACGACACCTCCATGATCATGTACTCACAGCCCTCCTCCACCATCCGGGCAAAATACCGCTGCAGCTCATAGGACTCCGGCGTGGTGTTTAAGGTAGGATACGTCGCCTCCCCGATCACCGCACCCGCCGTGCCAATAAGCCCCACCTTCTTCCCCGCGGCCTCCAAAACAGCCTTGATCATGTAGGTGGTGGTGGTCTTCCCCTTGGTCCCCGTGACGCCGATACAGACCATCTTCTCAGCCGGATACCCGAACCTGGCCGCCGCCAGATAAGCAAGCGCCTGCCGCCCGTTTGGAACCCGGATCACCGTCACATCCTCCGGCAGTCCCAGGACCCTGGCAGTGATCTCCTCCAAACGCTCCTCCACCACCAGACACCGGCACCCGGCACTCAGCACCTGCCCTACAAAATCATGGGAATCCACCTTCGTGCCTTTCATGCACACAAATACACAATCCCCGGCAGCTTTCCTGGAATCATACGCCACCTCATCCACTTCAATCCCCGGATCCCCTAAAAGCAACTCCCCGCCAATCCCTTTCAGACATTCCAACACTTTCATGTTATTCTCTCCAAACTTCTATACACGTTTAAAACAGCCCCGTAATAACCCCTCTCTCATCCACATCGATCCCGTCCGCCGCCGGCTTCTTTGGAAGTCCCGGCATGGTCATGATGGCCCCGGTAAGCACCACCACAAATCCCGCTCCCGCGGACACATAGGCGTCCCTGACGCTGATCTCAAAGCCCTTTGGCCTTCCCAGCTTGTTCTGGTCATCGGACAGGGAATACTGAGTCTTTGCCATGCATACCGGCAGATCCCCAAAGCCCATGTCCGTGATCTTTGCCAGCGCCCGCTTTGCCGCCGGGGCGTAGCTGACCCCGTCGGCCCCGTAGATCTCCTTTGCCACAGTGGCGATCTTATCCTCCAGGCTCATGTCGTCGGGATAAATGGGCTTGTAATGGCTCTCCTTTGTCGCAAGGGTATCAAGAACCTTTTTCGCCAGGGCCTGGCCGCCCTCGCCGCCCTTTGCCCAAACCTCTGACAACGCGAACTCGCACCCCTTCTCCTCACAGAACTCCCTGATATATGCATATTCCGCCTCTGTATCCGAGGTGAAGGAATTCAGGGTCACCACCACGGGAACGCCGTACTTCTGGATGTTCTCAATGTGTTTTTCCAGGTTCACAATGCCTTTTTTAAGGGCGTCCAGGTTCTCCGTCCCAAGATCCGCCTTGGCCACGCCCCCATTGTACTTGAGAGCCCGCACTGTGGCCACCAGGACAACGGCGTCCGGTTTCAGCCCGGCCTTTCTGCACTTGATGTCCAGGAACTTCTCCGCCCCCAGATCCGCGCCGAACCCGGCTTCTGTCACCACGATATCCGCCAGCTTAAGGGCTGTCTTTGTGGCCCTGACGCTGTTGCACCCGTGGGCGATGTTGGCAAATGGCCCGCCGTGAACCACAGCCCCTGTGTGCTCCAGAGTCTGGATCAGGTTGGGCTTGATGGCGTCCTTAAGGAGAGCCGCCATAGCCCCCACCGCGTTTAAGTCTTTGGCTGTCACCGGCTCCCCGGCAAAGTTGTAAGCCACGATGATCCGCCCCAGCCGTTCCTTCAGATCCGCCATGTTGTCTGCCAGACACAAGATCGCCATGATCTCCGACGCCACGGTGATGACAAAATGGTCCTCCCGCACCACGCCGTCCGCCTTGGCCCCAAGGCCCACCACCACGTTGCGCAGAACCCGGTCATTCATGTCCAGACACCGTTTCCACAAGATCTGCCTGGTGTCGATCCCAAGGGCGTTGCCCTGCTGAATATGGTTATCCAAAAGCGCGGCCAGAAGGTTGTTGGCGGAAGTGATGGCGTGGAAATCCCCGGTAAAATGAAGGTTCAGATCCTCCATAGGCACCACCTGGGCGTACCCGCCTCCTGCCGCCCCGCCCTTGATCCCAAAACAGGGCCCCAGAGACGGCTCCCGAAGGGCGATCAGCGTCTTCTTCCCAAGCCTTGACAGGGCGTCCCCCAGTCCCACGCTGGTGGTAGTCTTTCCCTCGCCCGCCGGAGTCGGGTTGATGGCTGTCACCAGCACCAGCTTGGCGTCCGGCCGGTCCTTTACCTCCTCCCACAGCTCGTCCGTCAGCTTGGCCTTGTACTTTCCGTAAAGCTCTAAGTCATCCTCCCGGATCCCATAAGCAGCCGCCACATCCTTGATGGGCATCATTTTCGCCTCCTGAGCGATCTGGATATCTGTCTTCATGCGCGATCTTCCTCCTTGTAAATGTGTTCAACAAACTACTCCTGTGACAACAGGTTCTCAAATTCCTCCACAGTCATCAGAACTTTCCTGGGCTTTGTGCCCTCCTCCTCGCCGACCACTCCAAACTCTGCCAGCTGATCCATGATCCTGGCAGCCCGGTTAAATCCGATCTTGTACATCCTCTGGAGCATACCGATGGAAGCCTTGTCCTTCTCTATGATAAATTTTCCCGCCTGTTCAAAATATTCGTCCCGGCCGTTATTTCCCCGCCCGTCTCCGCCGCCTCCAAGGGCCGGAGCCGCCATCTTGCTCTCGATGTCCGGCTGATACCGGGTCTCCATGCCCTGGGCCGCCAGAAATTCCACCACGTCCGCCACCTCCTGGTCAGACACAAAAGCCCCCTGAACCCTCTGCGGCTTTGGAACCCCGGATGGGTAGAACAGCATATCGCCCTTTCCCAGAAGCTTTTCCGCCCCGTACATGTCGATGATGGTCCTGGAATCCACTCCCGAGGACACGGCAAAAGCGATTCTGGAGGGAACGTTGGCCTTGATCAGGCCTGTGATCACGTTGACCGAAGGCCTCTGGGTGGCAATGACCAGATGGATGCCGGCCGCCCTGGCCAGCTGGGCCAGGCGGCAGATGGCGTCCTCCACCTCCCCCGGCGACACCATCATCAGATCCGCCAGCTCGTCGATAATGATGACGATCTGGGGCATCTTTTCAGGCTTGTCCTCATCCTCAATGTCTTTTATGGTCTCAATCTTGGCATTGTAGCCTTTCAGATTCCTTACATTGTATTTCGCGAATTTGTCGTACCGGCTCATCATCTCCGCCACCGCCCAGTTGAGAGCCCCGGACGCCTTCTTTGGATCCGTGACCACAGGGATCAGCAGATGGGGAATGCCGTTGTAGGCGCTTAACTCCACCACCTTGGGGTCCACCATGATCAGCTTCACGTCATCCGGGCTGGCCTTGAAGATGATGCTCATGATCAGGGTGTTGATACACACCGATTTCCCTGAGCCTGTAGCCCCGGCAATGAGAAGGTGGGGCATCTTCGCAATGTCCGTCACCACCACCTGGCCGCCGATATCCTTACCCACGGCAAAACTTAGGCTGGAGGAGGCTTTCTTAAAGTCCTCCGACTCAAAGATCTCCCGCAGGTAGACCGTGATATTCTCCTTGTTTGGCACCTCGATGCCAACGGCGGATCTTCCGGGAATGGGGGCCTCGATGCGGATATCCGCCGCTGCCAGGCTTAACTTGATGTCGTCCGCCAGACCCACGATCTTGCTCACCTTCACCCCCTGCTCCGGCCGCAGCTCATACCGGGTCACCGACGGGCCGCAGCTGATGTTGGTCACGGTCACGCCCACGCCGAAATTCTTCAGGGTCTGCTGGAGCTTGATGGCCGTATCCTTGTACTCCTGCTCGGAAAATGCCCCTGCCGGCTTATTGCCCCTCTTTAGCAGGGTCACAGGCGGGAACTGGTATTCCTTTTTCACCATCTCCCGCTCTTTGATCTGGGCCGCCACCCCAAGGGCGTCGTCCCCGTGTTCTTCCCGAACCTCCTTACGGCGGCTCTCCACTTTTTTCTTTAATGCCTCCGTGTCGCTTTCTATGATCTTTCCGGAAGCCGTCACCACCTGCTTGCTCTCCTCAGGGATCTGGAAGTCCTCCGCTTCCCCCAAGTCCTCCTCCCGCAAGGACCCATCCTCCCGTCCAAATGAAGAAAGATCCCGGTCAAACACAGAACCTCCCCCGCCAAGGCCCCGGTCAGCCCCTGCTTTTGGCACCCGAAGGATCCCTTCCTCCTGAAGCTCCGGTACCCAGTGGGTAATACTCTCCGGCATGGGGTCGTCCCCATCGTCCCGGTCATGATCTGTCCTGTACTCCTGCCTCTGGTCCTGGCTGACTGTATGATGACGGCCCTGGCCGTAACCTTGGCTGACTTCCGGTTCATATCCCCGGCCGTAACCTTGCCCGGTTTCCGTTTCGTACCCCTGGTCATAATCTTGCCCGGTTTTCGTTTCATATCCCTGGCCATAATCTTGCCCGGTTTCCGGTTCGTACCCCTGGCCATAGCCTTGTCCGGTTTCCGGTTCGTACCCCTGGCCATAGCCCTGCCCGATTTCCGGTTCATACCCCTGGCCATAATCTTGCCCGGTTTTCGTTCCACAGCCCTCACCGCTGCTTCGTTCCGCCTCCGCCCCATATCCCTGTGGGCCATAAGGCTGCTCCTTTTGTCCATAAACCGACTGGTCATCCAGCCAGGATTCTCTCACCGGCTCTGCCAGGGAAGCCGTCTCGTTCCTTCCTCTGCCGGACTGGCCTCCATACCGGCCATGGTCTGCCGCCATGTCAGCCCTGCCGCCATCTTCCCGCTGACGTCCATCCCCGGTCCGGCCGCCATACCGGCCATGATCTGTCCTGCCGGTCCTGCCGCCATCTTCCCGCTGATCTCCATCCCCGGCCCGGCCTCCTAAGCCGCTTCCGGCCTCATAAGCCCCCTGGGCGTCCAGAGTATCCCACTCCTCCTCCGAGACAGCCTCGTTGGCAACATCCTGCCATACGGTCCGCAGGGCATCCTGGACTGCCATCACATCCTCCTCGTCAAAGGGCGAATCCTCATCCTCCTCTATGTACTGGGGCGGCAGAGAAATCTTGCCGGTAAAGACATCCTCTCTGTGTTCCCCGGGCATATCCCCGGACGCTGTCCTCGGAACGCCCTTTCTCACCGGCCCCCGCTCTGGGCGGCCTTTCCGATCCCGATCATCGTATTCCTCATCGTATTCTTCGCCGTCATACCCCCTGTCATCATCTGTCTGGCTGTCCTCATATCTGTCCTCATACCCGTCATCATAATACCCGTCATCCTCAAATCCCCTGTCATCATAGCCATCTTCCGGATCCTGACAGTATTCCTCCCCATACTGGTCCTCATATCCCCCAAGCTTGGTGGCGTCCAGATTGACGCCCCGCACTCTCTGCTCCTGCCTGCGGAGCTCCTCCTCCTCACGAAGGCGAAGCCGCTCTTCTCTCCGCTCCTCATGGATCTCTCTTCTGCGGCGGGCATCCTCCTTGGCATACTGGTACGCCCGCCCCCCGCCTCTCTTCACCAGAGCCACTAAAGATCTCTCGGTAACGCACACGCAGCAGATGGCAAATACCACCAGAAGCACCAGATAAGTCCCCACCACGCCAAGAACCGCCCCCAGCCCCTGGGCCAGAACGCCGCCCACCAGACCGCCGCCAAGGCCGTTCTCCGAAGAGCGGACATAGGCGTCCATGATCTTCTGTCCCGCCTTATAGCCGCCGCCAAACACCATTTCCGACAGCCCGCACAAGATCAGCATCCCAACCACAGCAGCCGCCATCTTCAGGGCCGCGATGGGATTGCCCTGGTTGGACATGGCAAAGCACGTACCCACAAATAAAAAAATAGGGGCGAGAAAACCGATCATTCCAAAGATCCCCAGCTGCATCTTCCGCAGATAATCCCCAGCCACGCCGCACAGATGAAAATTGCTTAAAAACAGCAAAACCGCCAGGGCAAAGGAAGCGATCAAAAACACTTCCCCCCGCATAAACCCTGTATCGCTCTCCTGCTGTTTTGCCTGATTCTTATTTTTTGCTCTTGATGACGATGACTTTTTCGCCGCCGTCTTCCCGCCTTTTGCCGTTTTCGCCACCAGTTTCGCGCCTCCTTACGATCTGTCGGCAGAGTACAAATGTTCCCCCTGCCGTTTCCACTTAGAACAGTATACATAAAAACCGGTGAAAATGCAAGGTGTTGCGAAAAGTGGACAGGGGGAGGAGGGTCAAAGGGTTACTATTCACGGTGTGGCTGTGAATAGTAACCTGGGCCGCCATTTTGAATCACCTGCGGTGATGGGGCGGCCCAGATTCCGGCCATTACGTGCATCCTCCTGGTTGTTCAGCGTGGTGAACAACCAGGCCGTGAACAGTAACGTCAAAGGTTCTTGGGTTATTCCACAGTGTCAGATAGCACGCTAGTCCCCTGTCCATAAAATATAATTTAGGCCGCTTTACGATCCGCTTTATCGTCTGTCCACCCGGATCTTACTATACGGAAGTAGCTGTGTGGCGTACTGGATCTCATCAATGATGACCGGAGGTTTATATTGCTGCAAAAACAGTTCCGGATCCTCCCTCGCAAGACTTCTGATCCTGGGATAAGCAAGGAATTTTTACTTCCCCTCCACCACTGCAGCCGTCCGGTTTAAAAACCGGTCATAAGCCACTGCCACAACCTCATGCTCCCCTGTGGACAGCCCCGGCACAGTCAGGTCGATGCGGCCTTCCTCTGTCCCTTCCTCCACAGCCCGCAGCGCCTGAAACAGTCCGTCAATGTACACCTCCACCTTCCTGGCCCCCTGGCCTGCCCGATACTTGATAACCCCGCTGTCCCCGTCCGTCACCATATCCGCCCACAGCTCAGGGCCCTGTTTTATTTCCGCCGCCTTTCCTCCCAGGTTTTCCTTATAAATAGTAAATTGCTCCCTGACCTCATCTGCCCGGACGCCCCTCACCCGGATATCCGCCAGATCCCCCAACCCGTCCAGCTGCCGGAACAGATTCAGATACCCAACGCTCTCCGGATCCCAGCCCATAACCAGGCAGCACACCGTATCCACAGCCACCGCGTCCCTGCCTGCCAGAATCAGCCCCATGTTCTTCTTGTCCGTCTCCTTCCGCTCAGACGACATGGGCACCGGCCCGCTCTGGAATCCCTGGAGCCCGTCCACGATAACATAATCCACAGGTTTAGCCTTATAATAATCATAGATCCATCGGTCCAGCTCCCCGTCCACGATCTTGTGGGACACCATCTTCTGCTTGCTGGGCGTGTCAGGCCCTAAGCCGTAGAGATTGCCCGGAGGCGTGCCGATGCTCACATTTTTGATCCCTCCTGTCACCACCACCCCGGAGGAAGTCTTTAAAGCCGGGATGCTGATGATCACGTCCGCCTCGTAAAGGATCCGGTTAAAATAATAGGACTTGTGCAAAAGCCCCTCCGGAGTCTCCACCTTCACCACCTCCTTGGCGTCAAAATCCTGCCAGGCGCCGCAGTC
Source organism: uncultured Hungatella sp. (assembly GCA_910585645.1). Taxonomy (GTDB): domain Bacteria; phylum Bacillota; class Clostridia; order Lachnospirales; family Lachnospiraceae; genus UBA3402. The sequence goes on from CAJUFP010000078.1 coordinate 21,808, forward strand.
CTCCTCCAGACAGATAAATCCGTCCACGCCCTCCATATACTCGTCCGTGTAATGAAAATATTCCATCACATCCCTGGTAGGCCCTGTGGCGGAACCCTCCATGATGTACACCTTCCCATCCGGATTCAGCTCCCTGACCATCTTTAGGACTGCCTTTGTCACCCGCCAGTCCGTGGTGACGCCGTTGACCTGCCGATCCAGCTTCTCCCCTGTGGAATCCACGATCATCTGCACCAGATTGGGCTTGATCACCACAGTCTGTCCGTTCTTCACAACCGTGCCAAGGTCCCCTGCCGCCTCCCTGACCATGGCCTCGATCTCCGCCTCCGTGATCTGAGACGCCTCCTCTTTCCCGGATCGGACTATGGAAACCGTAGATCCGTCAAAAGGCGCCTCCTTTACGCGATTCTGGCCTAACACCGCGCTTGCCGGCTTGCCCGCGCTGCCCTGGGGCAGAGAATCATCCCAGGTTTCCTCCACGCTTTCATAGGCGGAAATGCCGCTCTCCTCCCGATCCCCCTGACTTTCCGTTTCGTCCATTGAATCCGAAAACTCAGCGCTGTCTGTCCCCTGGCTCTCCTCACCCAAAGCATTTGACGAACCTTCGCCATTAACGCTGCTCTCCACGGTCAAACTTTCCGCCTCATCTAAAACAGCCTGTTGGCGCTGACATCCATTTAACAGCGCCACAGGCATCGCAACATAGATCCAGAATTTCTTCATCACGTTCCGCCTCCCTGCTTTTTTGTGTTCCCGCTCTTTTTAGCGGCAAAATCCTTTTATGCATTCCAGTCTATCACAGTTTTGCAGGGCTGACTATATCTGAATCGTATCACACTGTTTCATTTTTTCTTTCTATATGACCTTCCCTCTCATCAATAATCCTGTGCAGCTTTGCAAGGGCCTCCTTGATCCCTCCCACCTCGTCGATCAATCCCTGCTCCACAGCCTCTCTCCCCACCAGAACCGTGCCCAGATCCCTGGTGAGCATCTTGGTGTTCAGCATCAGCTCCTTCACATGGTCATACCCAATCGACGCGTGGCCGGACACAAAGCTGATGATCCGGTCCTGGATCATCTCAAAATACTCGTAGGTCTGGGACGCCCCGATGACCATCCCGGTCATCCGCACCGGATGGACCATCATGGTGCCTGTGGGCACGATAAAGGAGTAGTCCGTGGACACAGCCAGAGGCACACCGATGGAATGGCTTCCTCCAAGGACCAGGGATACGGTGGGCATGGACAGGGAGGCGATCATCTCCGCAATGGCCAGCCCGGCGTCCACATCCCCTCCCGAGGTGTTTAGAAGCACCAGCATCCCCTTCACCTCATCATCATCCTCCAGCTGGGCCAGCTGGGGCAGCACATGGTCATACTTGGTGGTCTTTGAGCTTCCCGGGGCGTTCTCGTGGCCCTCCACCTCCCCGATAATGGACAGAAGGTGGATCTTGCGCTTCTTCTGGTTCTCCTCCAAAGTCAGCTGACCGTACTCCTCAATCCGTTCGTCCCGCTTCTCCTCCAGCTCTTTCTCCTCTTTCTTCTTCTCCTGGCTCATTTCTTCCATGCTCCTTTGCAGACAAATTTTAAACGCTCTCCATTTAGTCTGCGCCGGAACAGGATCTTTTATTCATCGCCCCGAAGCCTCTTTCGCCCATGCCTCCCACCGCAAAAGCCTTCTCATATAGGCAAAAGTCCTTCTCTCCCCCTTTGCGGCCAGCATCTTTAACAGCTTTTCCAAAAGTGCCCTGGTCTCCGGGTGGATCACAATAAATCTGCTCTCCCTCTCATAATACTCCAGAGGACTTCGATCCGTGTAATCCTTTCCTTTATAAACCTTGCACGCCGCGATCCGGTCCATGACCATCTCCACAACATAATTGAGGGGCATCTTATGTCCCACCAGCCCGTCCTCCTTGTGAACGGAAAAATCGATCCAGTATTCAAAATGGTGCTTATTCCTCCCCTTGTGGTGGAGCCATGCCCTGGAAAAGCCGTACTTCTCCCGCTCCGCCGCGTTAGGGCTGCGGTTTCCCTGATAATACTTTGCCCCGATCCAAAACTCCTCCGGGCTGTATTTTGACAGATCATGGAGCAGACCCTGCCTGTACAGCCCCACCCGAAAGCAGCCAGCCATCACAAAAAACTTGTGTTCTGTTATGGTCTTAAAATGGTTCCAGACATTTTCCGGTTTCATAAACAGCCTCCTTTGCCACGGCAGATCCCGGGCCGGTCGAGTAGACATACCCCTTACGGGGTATGCCCCTCACAGAACCGGACGTG
>CAJUFP010000079.1 GCA_910585645.1 uncultured Hungatella sp.
TTCACTACCTCCAAAAACAGACTTTCAAGGGACGGCTCCATAAGTTCTATTTTTATGGGGCAAATCCCCGTTTCCGCAAGAACGCCAAATAAAGATTTTTGTACGCTTTCCATATCACGGCTGTGTAAAATAAGTTCCCTGTTATTTTCTTCCGAGTGGAGCAGCAATGGCTCTATGGATTTCTGCTTCTTAAAAAGCTGTAAATCCTTATCCGCAGAGAACTCCAAAAGCAGACTGTCATGCCCGTGCAATGTCTTGATTTCTGCGAGTGTGCCGCAAACAGAAATTTTCCCCTTATTCAGGAAAGCAGCACGGTCGCAGATACGCTCCACATCAGACAGGATATGGGTAGAAAATAGTACAGTTGTCGTGCCGCTGATCTTGCGGAGGATGTCTAAAATTTCTTTTCTTCCCACCGGGTCAAGCGCACTCGTCGGCTCGTCACATATCAATAGTTTTGGCTGCGTCAATAAAGCCTGTGCTATTCCAAGACGTTGTTTCATGCCCCGTGAGAAACCGCCTATCTGCTTTGCCGCTCCGCCTAAGCCTACAAGGGAAAGAAGCTCTTTACTTCTTTTTTCAATCTCGCTTTTGGGTATGGCAATGACCTCGCCGCAAAGCCTGAGATATTGCAGCGGTGTCATATAATTATAAAATTCCGGTACATCGGGCAAATATCCGATGTATTGATTTGTTTTCGTCTGTCCAAAGCATACGGATTCATTGCAGACACGGATTTCTCCGTGATCGGGCTTAACCAGGCCAAGTACCATTTTCATAGTTGTGGTTTTCCCGGCTCCGTTTTGCCCAATAAAGCCAAAAACACTTCCCTCCGGTACAGACATGTTCAGATCATTTATAATCTTTTGCTTCCCAAAACTTTTCGACAGGTTCCGTATCGTAAGTACGTTCATTCTTTTTCCCCCTTCCCAAAAGCAAAATAAATGATTGGCCCAAATAGCAATAAAACTATGGCAATTACAAGCCACACAGCTTTATTGCCGAAGCGATAATGCGGGTGCCGTAAAATATGAACCACCGCCGCTGCTGCAAGTGCAATGTCCATAATCAGAACGGGAATAAGCAAAGGCAGCATTCCAAATAGACTATCCATGTTTTTTCCTCCTGTGCTATATTGTTGATACATGGTATCATTTTAATAATATTATCATAATGATAATACAAAGTCAATAGAAACCGCTCCACTTTTCAGGGAGCGGCGGATTTTATTTTTCTGGCGGGGTAATGATAACCCCAAACGTCCTTAATTTTCGTCCTGCTTTCGGCTCATTTTTCTCTACCGTCTTAACTATATTTGAAATGCTTTTCATAAATTCAGTTAATTCCTCGTCTGATAAATAAAGGTGTGAAAGAGAAAAGCCAGACATATCTTTTTTAATATTGATATTCGGCGATTTACAATATTCCCGGAACTGTTTCGCAAATCCAAGAAGATACTGCATGAACACCTGCATATAAAGGGTACCGGAATTTTCGGCTAATATGACTTCAAAATCACTGTTCAGATCAAATGCAAGGGCATAAGTTCTTTCTACCGTACCCCGTACCTGGGTTTCTTCAACCACTTTCAGGATACCATCATTTAACATCTTTTTCAGATTACGATATAAAGTAGCTTGTGAAATATCACTGAGAACATCGGATAAATGTTTTGCGGTTGTCTGCTCCTGTGCGTATATTTCAAGCATCAGTTTACATTGTACCGGGTTTGTGATGCAAGCCATAATTTTATCTGTCATGTATTGCCCTCCTAGTATTTGAATATATGGAAATATTATCACTTTGATACTAAAAAGTCAATCTGAGGATTCTAATGACAGAAGATTTACACCCACTCTTTTTACAATTCATTGATCGTTGCGGTTATAGCCATATTGCGAATCCGTTTTGCGGGGGCGTAAATGGCAGCCAGTGTCGCCGCAGCAACAAATGCCAAAACGATAAGCAGGCGGGAAACAGGCAGCGCCCATACGGCATAGGGAAAACGTCCGTCAATTAAAAGATTGTACAGCATCCTGGAGGCCGCCAGACCAACGATACACCCAATCACGCAGCCAGACAAAGCGTAGGTAACAGCTTCAGCAGCAATCATTCCGGTCACCTGACGGCCATCCATGCCTACAGCCCGCATAATCCCATACTGCCTGCTCCTGGCGGATACGCTCATGGAGATGCTGTTCATAATGTTAAGCAGCGTAACCATAGCGATGATTCCCAAAAAGCCATAGACGCACAGCACAAAAGCGGTATAAGTTCCGGAAGTGCGCATCTCACGCTCATCCCTAAGAGCAGTGCCCTCGTCCAGTACCCCGCTTATGGCGGCAACATCCCCGTCTGTCACATCGCCCGTAGTCTGCACCATCACAATAGAATAGTCGGTTATGCCGGTCAGCCGAACAAAAGTTTCACTGGAGGCAATGACGGAAACTTTGCCGTGGGAGAGACCGTCTTCGCTGAACAGGTCAGCTTTCAGCATACCCGCCACGCTTAAATCTTCGCCTTCCACCCGGATGGTATCTCTCTTCCGGATCGGTGCGTCCGGATCGCAGATTACCAGTACAGAGTCGGTATTCCCATAGACTTCGGAGAGGTCGCTGCCCTTTCGTAACCTGCCGTCCTTTTTCAAGGCATCCAGGTCAAAATCGTCAAAGGAGAACAGATCCACCGTCTGAGGCAAGCCTTCTTTTCCTAACTCGGCCGGAACCTCAAAGAGGCTTCGCCGTCCAAAGATATTTTTCACACCGTCCATCCCGCGGATCGTCTCTACCGTTTCCGGGGAAATACAATTGATACCGGTGACACCGGCCTCATCGGTAATCGTGATGTCGGCATCGGCAGCAGACTGGGGCAGCAGATAGCCTACAAAGTCCAGCAGGACAGAAAATGTCAGGAACAGGATGATGCTCAGAGCAAAGGAGCCAGTCATCAGAAATAAATTTTTTCTGGCCGATTTTGCATGATGGGCACCCAGGGAAATTTCGATAGGAAACTTACCGGTACGGACTGCATGCCGTGTCCGGCTTTTGTTCTCTGTATTTCCTGAAACTGCCGCCATCGGGGATACTTTTGCAGCCTGTCTTGCAGGTGCCCTGGCGGCGAGCAGCACCGTGACCAGCCCCATGACGATGCCGCTGATCATTCCGATAGGGCTGATTCCAAAGAGGGGGATCATAGCAAACTCCTCCCCAACCACGAACCGCAGGACGGCGCATAAAGCCCATGTAATGACCGTACCCAGGACAAGGCCGATGGGGATGGCTGTTTTGCACCAGTTAAGGGCCTCCAGCCGCACAAACCGCTTTAACTGCTGGCGGCTCATGCCGATGCAGCGCATCATCCCGAAAAATTTCGTCCGCTGGGCTACGGTGCTGTTGATGCTGCCTGAAATCATCAGCACTCCCGCAAGCAGGATCAGGATGAACAGACCTCCTGCAAGCAAAAAGAGGTTCTGCCCCATGGCGGTGTCCATAATGGCCTGAAAGTTAAATTCCTGTGCATGTTTTTGGGTCAGTCTGGCCATTTCCATTCGCATACCCATATCTGCCATACTGAACACCGCTGTCACCAGGAACACGGCGAAAATAATGCATAACAGTGTCATACGGTTTTGACGCCGCCGCACTCTGGCGGAGATTGGGATCAAACTTAAATAGCTTTTCATTCGCTGCACCTCCCCAAATCAGTCAATACCCCGTCCGATACATTCAAAATCCTGTCTGCTGTCTGCGAGGTGCTGCGGTTGTGGGTAATCATAACAATCGTCTGCTCATATTTCCTTGATGCTTCTTTCAGCAGGGCGATCACCTCGCTGCTGTTTGCCGTGTCAAGGTTTCCCGTGGGCTCGTCCGCCAGAATCAGCGACGGACGCGTAATCAGCGCCCGCCCGATTGCCACCCTCTGCTGCTGTCCGCCGGATAACTGGCTGGGCAGGTGTCTGCGCCGTTCTTTCAGGTTCAGCACCGAAAGCAGTTCTTCTAAATACGTTCTGTCCGGCTTCTGGTAATCAAGGAGCACCGGAAAAACCATATTCTGCTCTACGGTCAGTTCCGGAATCAGGTTGAACGCCTGAAAGATAAAGCCAATATTTCTCCGTCTGAAAATGGTAAGTTTGCGGTCATTCATGGAAAAAATCTCCTTTCCGCTGATGACTACCTTTCCGGATGTGGGAGTGTCAAGCCCTCCTATCATGTTTAAGAGCGTACTTTTCCCGGAGCCGGATTCCCCCACAATCGCCACGTACTCGCCTTTTGGAACGGAAAATGAGACATTCTTTAATGCCTTTACGGCAGCTTCGCCCCTTCCGTACGTCTTGCTGACATTGCTGACTTCTAATAAATCCATTGTGTAAACACCTCTTTCTTTTTTGATATTTCCAAATATAGCAGGGGAATCCTACACCTATATTACAATTACCCTACAATTTTGTTGGAATTAAAAAATTCATCGTGAAAGAGGTTCCACTGCCTAAACGGCTGTCCACTTCAATCGTTCCGTTATGGGCTTCTACAATGGCTTTGGTCAACGGCAGCCCAAGGCCAATCCCCTGGGTGTCTTTCGAATAACGGCTCCGGTAAAACCGCTTGAAAATATGGTGTAAGTCCTCCGGATGGATGCCGCTGCCATTATCTTTTACGGTGATCTGGAGAATCGAAGCAGATACCCGCCATTCCATGCGGATGCGGCCGCCTTCTCCCGTATGGTCAAGGGCGTTTTTTACAAGGTTGCTGATTGCTTCGATCATCCAGTTACGGTCACATAAAAATACGGTTTCCCCACTGCCTGACAGACAGATTTCTTTTCCTTCCTGGTCTGCCCGGAACAGGAAGTGCTTTTTGACGCTTTCCCCAATCTCCGACAGATTTTCCAATGTTTTTTGAGGCACAATCATGCCGGCATCCAGTTTTGTGATTTTCAAAAGGTTCTGCACCAGCGCTTCGATCCGGTCAAGCTCCTGCTCGGAGAGCCGGGAAAATTCCTGGATTGTCGGCAGGCCCTTGGCCTCATCCTGTATCAGCCCCATATAAATACCCAGAGCGGCAAGGGGCGTCTTTAACTGATGGGAAATATCGGATATGGTATTCTTTAGAAATTTCTTTGCCCTTTTTTCATTCTCGGCATGGGCATTTAAGATAGCAGCCAGAGAATTTACTTCATGGAACAATCTGTATAATTCGCCTTCATCATTACATTCAATCGTGACATCCCTGTTGCCGGATATGTATTCCGTGATCTGCAGGATGGCATTTTCCATAATCTTATGCTGCTGCCTGAAATACCCGAACAAAAGCGCCAGTATCGCGGCGCTCATCAGTAAAAAGCAGGCGATTGTGTATACTGACGCATTTCTGACTTCAAGTTCCATGAGCAGGACCGCAATCAATGTAAAAATCAAAACGCACAGCAAAATACCGCCAAAGAGCCGTTTGATTTTCCGGTTTACAAATATTTTCATCCTGCACCTCAACTCAATCCACAGTGTTCCACTTATACCCCATGCCACGGACAGTGACAATCCGTTTCGGTTCTCCCGGATCGTCCTCGATTTTTGTGCGGAGCCTGCGGATATACACGGTAAGGGAATTGTTGTCTATATAGCTTCCGCCCGCGTCCCACAATCTGCCCAAAATCTGCTCCTGGGAAAGTATCTGGTCAGGATTTTCCATAAACAGGCACAGCAGTTTATATTCACTTGCTGTCAGTTCAACCGGTTCTCCCCTTTTATATACTTCCCCTTTTAAAAGCCGGATACAGATGCCGCCTGAATGCAATTCTGTGGCATCCGTGCCGAAATTCCCGCTCCTGCGCAGCAGCGCGTTGATTCTTGAAAGGAAAACTGCCAGCTTGAACGGTTTCGTCATATAGTCATCGCCCCCGATATCAAGCCCCATGGTAATATCTGTTTCTTCATCAGCGGCAGTGAGAAACATAATGGGCACGTTTGAGGTCTGCCGTATCTTTTTACAGAAATCAAAACCGGAGCCGTCAGGGAGGGACACGTCCAAAATGACTAAATCATATTTGCCATCTGCCCATAATGCATCCGCCTCCAGCGTGGTACGGGCAATCACGATCTCATATCCCTGCCTTTTTACAGCGAAAGAAAGCCCGTTTATGAAACTCAGATCGTCTTCCAATAAAAACAGCCGTTTCATTTGTTTCTGCTGCTCCTTTCCTCTTTTACTGAATGCTCTATGACAGGAATGATTCCTGAAATCTGTTTACAAAGTCTTTTCTGCTCTTCTATTTCTACACAAAACCGTTTATACCTTCGACTGCGTTCTTCCGGGCTTTTTCTGTCATTCTGATAAAAGAACTTAGCGACCAGTTTATCTGTATTTACATCCGGCCATTCCTTTTTTAATGTCTCTTTCCCCTCCAATATTTTTATTTGAAACACTCTTCTGTTGCCGCCTTTTCCAATCGGATCCCCTTGTATTTGAAACATGATTCTGCTGTTTTGGAATTTCATAGACTGTACAGCTTTATCCTCAGAGCTCTGCATATTCTGCTTCCTCCCGTTCGGCATCTGCTTCATATTGATAGTTCCTGTACAAAGCATCATAGATTTCCGCTGTCTTAGGATACCGGATTCTCAATCCGTCAGCATTTCTTTTATACCCCATGGCCAACTCATGTTCTGCTTTCCCGGCAGTCGGGGAATGGATACCTCTCTTATTATAAATGTTCATAACGTAGGCATCCCTCAAATTATCATCCCCATATTCTTCAATCAAACGCCTTACAGATTCACAAGGGGCAAACCCATCCTCTCCTCCAGGAGAATTTGCAAATATTCTTCCCAAAAGACGTCCCAAAAGCCTCTTCTGGTTCTGTTGATTTAAAAGAGATACAAATTCCTCCACCCACTGTCTCAGTTCCCTTTCTTCTACATGGCCATTTCTTTCGGCCGGACAGAATCTGGCATTTTGAAACAAATCATAGACATTACTCACCAATCTCCTTTGTTCCTGTGTCCCTTCTTTTTTTTCTTCTCCGTCTTTCAGATAGATAATACCGGCCATCTTTGCATATAAGGCAGGACTCCTTTCCAGCACCCTTCTGGTACACTTCATTTTATCCCAACTCAAAATGCCCCTATACGTTAATTCAATTTGTGAAATTCTATCACAGTTCTCGGTCTGGATATACGCTTTTTGCAGCTTTTCCAATATCTTTTCCAAATAATAGGCTGACATGGTATCAAATTGGCCGGGATCCAGCTTCTGCATATATTCCAGATTTTCAAGCAGCATGTTCATAGAAAACCTGGACATGGTGCGCTCCAACAGATTCATTAAGGATGCCTGCGTCCCATATTGCCTGCATTCCTTTATCATCCACTCAATTGTTCTGTCGTCATCTATACAGTAATGAATCTGTCTCCAATATGCCTTTTTCGTGGTTTCATCTTCCCTGTCAATCAACGGTGTATTCTTTAAATCAAGTATCTCCAATCCGTATAGCTTTATCAGCACTTCCAAATCAATATCCATTTCCTTTGCAGTATTAACAATATCTTTCAGCAAAGCAGGCTCTCGTCTGTAGGCACAAGCTGCATAGTCTACTGCAATTTTACCCTTCGGCTGGATCGTTAGCATTTTTTTGAATAAATCCGCCTCATATTGACTTTCCGAATAGTATACAAAAAGCTTTGTTCCTACAGTTGTAGAAGGGTTCTCCATGCACAATGTAATCAATTTCACTATATCTAATTCTTCCTGCTTAAACTCCTTAATACCCTCCTCTATCTCTTTTTCTGCTGCTTGTCTGTTCATTTTATCAGCTTTCTCTAGTTCTGCATCATCATTGCTAAAAGGAGCTGGATATAATAAAGGGAAACTATATTCAGGCAGAAACAAATATCCATACTCATATACCGGATCTTTGGTATGAAGCTTATGTAATGCTTCCTCAAAGTATATGATCTGTTTTTCCCTCATCGCCCACCCTGAGTTTTTATAGTAACGGTGGCGGTATATTATTTCTTTAAGCGTCTCTCTTATTGCAGCTATCTCATCATCCTTCATCTGTTCCGCTTCACGGGATAATTGCACAAATATTCTTTCCAGTACACTTTCTCCAAAGTTTCCGGCTTCCTTTACCATCTTTTTCCAACGTGTACAGGAACATTCCATATTGGCCAGACATATACGGATATATGCCTCATAAGTATCATAAATATCCCCGTTGGTCAGTTCTTCAGGCTCATCAATATCTCTGTATTTAGGATGCACCATCTCTCCCATCACCATAGTTTTCTGCTCAGGAAGTTCTACATAAAGCAGATCCCAGCCCTTTTTGTACGTTCCTGCCATTTCATTGGCAAGTTCTATTTTCTCTTTATGTGTTAAGGCAGTCAAATTAATCCATGGACAGAACACATTTGCCAGTACATCATCGGGACTGTTGGACATAGCGTAGCTTATATTTTCCTCACTTAATCGAAAAAGCCATCTTACTGCCCTCGCTGCATATTGTCTCTGCAGCAAAAACTGTTCTATCCCCCATAAAATATGAGTATAATCATATCGCTCATATGTGGAATAATTTCCTTCACCTCTTTTAAAAATCGTCAATAAACCGGATGGTCTGTCCCACTCTTCCTCAAGACGTCTCATGATAACACCTGGGGAGACTTCGCACAGTTTCTGAAAATAAAGTGCTATGGACTGCCACTGTTTGGCATTCTTTATATGTTCAAAAATTTCCCTGGTTACCTGGTCAGCGGAGTGCTGACTTTCTTTATCCCGTTGATAAAAGGCTTTCATGATCAAACTTCTCAGCATTCCATGCCGTATTTCCTCCGACCAAAAAGCTTGTCCTTCCGGCATAATCCTTCTTACATGCTGTTCCTCCTCCGGAAATTCAAAAACCGGATCGGTTTCAATCAAAATCTCAGACAATACATCAATAAACCGTTTCCATAGTTTTCCGTTAACATCTATCTTTGAACCTAAATAGTCCCATCCATTCTCTAAACTTGCAAGCTGCCAGAAAACTTTTCCATGTCTTTTATATGTCACAAGGAGAGGATCCTCTCCTAAAACATAAGGCCGTATTTTTTCCAGGATCTCTTCATACTTTTTTTCTGTCAGTTCTTCCAGAACCGTCTTATCCCCTTCAGTCTCTGTCCATCTGCCGCACATCAAAAGCGGAAGCGTTAACTCCAAATCATTGTTCGCCCAGGCAGGCTTTTTCTCATAAGAGCCCTTTAATAACTTCTTTTTCAAGGGGATGTAAAGTCCATGGGTATCCTCCACCAATTCATATGCCTTTGATGCACTGATTCCTGCATTCTCAAGCTGCTTTATAATTGTGCGGCGCGTCCTTTTCCGCATTTTTAAAGGTTCTTTGCCAGCACAATCATCATCCTCTCCATAAACAAAGATATTGGTATTGCCTTGAATAGCCACAATCTCATCACTTTGAAACCATGGAATTAAAATCTTATCTTTAATCTGCGGTATTTTCTGACCCGCACATCGTAATTCTTCCCAGTCTTTGCGATTCTTAACCACAAGAACACCCTGGCTTACGTTCAGTCTCCTGATTTCATTCAAAATGCAGTAAATTAATTCCTCCCTGCATTTTCCGGCAATATAAATACACTCTCTGTCTATGCTCCTCTCAAAACTGTTTCTGAAATCTTCATCATCCGCTTCAAAAAAATCCAGGCTGATACTTGGATTTTCTGTCTGCCGCATAAGTTCTAATTCCATCTGATCCAAAGAATAGATTTCCAGATTCCGTCCTTTTATTTCTCGAAGGATCTGTTCCATCGTTTTTATTCTTTTTACAATATCCTCAAGCTCCCTGCTCTCCTCTTCTCTCCACTCTTTCAAAAATATTTGTTCATATGTCTGCGGATCATGTTCTTCAATATATGCAAGAATCACTTCTATGAAATATGATACATAACTCATTGATCTATCGTATGGAATTTCATACTCCTGCATGGTCATTCGCAGTTCTTTCTTCAATGCGTCCTTAAATCCAAATCCTTTTTTGTTATCTACCTTTTTCGCCAGACTTGTCATATTTTCTTTTGATAATACTCTGGTTATATCATTAAAAAAATGGTCTTCTTGCTCCATATTATTTATGAAAAAATCGCCTGTATCGATAAAAAGTCTCTTCCAGTCTTTTTTTTCTTTATGCACGACAAGTATCTTTTCTGCGGCCTGCCAAATCACCTCCCACATTCTATCTTCCATTTTTGATGTCATTGAATCCATCTCTGTTCCTCCTACATATACATGAAGTCAATATATATCATGTTGCACTACCCTATATTATTAAGAAATTCTAACTTTTCCTCTCCATCAACATATCACTCTCCTAAACCGTCTGATTAATAAGCATAAGCCACTAAACTGTCAGAATCCATTTAAGTTATCTTACCTGTTCCACTTTGCCATCGCTTCGTTTTCTCTACAGTCTTGTCCATATCCTTGTCACCAATCTGCTCTTAAATATGCCATTTTCACAATATTGCCCAGCCATTTCCCGCAAAATATATTGCTGGAAATAACTGGGCTCATATAGTTTAAATTAAATAGAGTTACATTTTCACGAAACAACTTCAGCAAACCACTCCCTGATGACAGAAACCTGGACATTCACCATTTTGGCAATGGTCTCTTCTTCCAATCCTATGGTCCGCAGATTGAACACAGTTTCCTTCGCCTGCTCCATTCTTCCATAGTCTTCTCCTTCCCTGCGCCCCTGCTGCCAGCCTTCTCTCAAAATTGTTTTCGCCTCATGTTCAAGAATCTTTCCGCCCATAACTGACTTCACTCCTTCCCTGACATGTTCATATTTCTGGGCAATATTCTCCAGCACTTTGTCCGACATTTCCATAATGATTTTTCTTGTATAAGCACTGATACTCCCATTTTCCAAAAGCTGATCCAACCGTGCCATAATATCTGTGTATTCGGCCTTTAAAGTTTCCAACTTATCTTTATCACTATTATACTCCTCAAAACGGCTTTCATGTGAAAAGATATAAAATGGAATCAAAAATAACAGATTCTTCTCAAAGATTTCGTCTATCCCATACTTCTGAGCCTTCATTACCGGAATATTAAAAGAAACCATACCGCCAGGTGTTGTCATCTCGATTTTCATTTTATCCGGTGTTGACTTGGTACTTCTAAGAAACAGGATTGCTGAATGAGGAATTTCCACTTTAAGAGTATTCCCGATAATTTCTCCCTGATCTAAGGCAATCTGAGTTGCGTATTACAAAAAAGCTGTCACTGGCAGCTTTTTTGTATACTTAGGCATCAAAAATCCGAACCAACATGCTGCTGTCCGCAGTGCTCTGGCATTCATACAGAAATTTTTTCTTATTCTTTCCCACAATTGTAAAACTACTGTCAGTGATTCGTTTTACTTCCTCCCCGTCCTGCTGATTCAAAAAATGGATTTCTGGAGAAAATACTACCTTCTCGTCTCCACTAAAGCATTCATGGAACGCTTCGTTAATAACGGGAATGATCAGTCTGCTACAGTCATTCAGCAGAGTGCGGAACACATCATCGTAGGGGGGATTGACGACCTTGCTATTGATTATTTTCATTAAATAGACCTCCGGTCTGGCAGGAATCCTTGTTTTTCCTTGTCTTAATGCTATTTTACCACAAAATGTCTGTCTATGGCAATGTAATGCCAAAATTCCTTAAATTTTTCTACATCCTCCAAAATGCCTGGGATGTACAGTTAATAAAATCGATTGCTTTAAAATTTTATTGCCCACATCCCATCAATTTCACGATGTATTTCTTTTACAATATATCAGTTACAAGATAGAGTCTTGCCGGATTCGCTTAAAGCAAGCCCGGAAAAACCGATGGAATAGCCGCAGTCCCGGAACCGTTCCCAGGTAAATGTAGATACAGAGCCATCGGAGACATAGATCAGCTGATCATTTTTATACAGAGTCGGGATAGCCATATCTTTGTGGACAAATCCCAGGAGCCGGTTTTCCGCCTGATTGGTCATTCCGGTCTCTTTGCTGTCCGTGGACAGAGCCGGTCTTGTCGGATCAAAATTACAGTCTTCCACAGGGAGCAGGTAGAAAGAATCGCCGGATCTCACATAAAAATGGCCTGATTCCAACTCATTTAAAGATACAGCGGAAAGAATATCCTCAACTGGCTCTTCCACCTCTTTTTCCTTTTTGCACCCGGAAAGCACCAGGCCCATGCAGGCAGTCAGTACGGCAAGCACAAACACGTTTTTCTTCATGGCATTCCCTCCCTTACGTTGACGACATAGACCTCTGTACCATCATCCAGTTCCAGACGAATCACCCGCAGGACACAGAGCCGGTTTTCTTCCTCTTCCTGCTCTATCTGGCAGGCCCCTATAGTTTCACAAGACTTTACATTTCCGGCTACGGCCAGCAGCCTCTCCATATGGGAGGAGATAAAGCGTTGGTCAAACATTTTAATCCGTTCCGTTGTGAGGATTCCGGCCACTGCTTCCTCTGTCTCCATAATAAACTGTTTTTCCCTTTCTGTGTCAGCGTCCTGAAAGCAGGATAAAAGTTCTATGATCTGCCCCTCCTTTAACTCCTCTGACTGGTTCATCTCTTCCATAAATGTTTTTAATCGTTCTTTCAGGTCTCATTTTCCCTTGGCATGGGACTCCTTTCTACAAATATCAATGCAGGAAATAGGTTTTATACCACCGATAGCAAGCATACAAAAAGAGCGCAATCGGAATAAACTGCAGATTTGACAGGATAAATTCTTTTCCTGGGCTGCCGCCTCCATCATCCGGCTTATGAAAATCAAAATAGACCTCCCCTCCTCTTTCCGGTATGGTAAGTACAGCGCCGGAGCCCAGCTTTTTCCCCATTTCCATCAGTTGCTTTGGTCACCCGATATGTCCCGGACTTCATTTTTACCGACTGCCCGTCATAAGTGACGGTAAGGGACAGTCTTCCTTCTGAGCCTTTCAGTACCATGGTGACCGGAAGGGACACGTCATCAGCAACAGACATGGTTACTGTCACATTTCCGGAATCGTCAGACACGGGTTCCTCCTCAATCATCATAATGCTGTCTTCTCTCCTTTCCTCCGCTGCATAGGCCGTATTGCCTGGAGAAGCAGCTGCCCCATAGCTGGCTTCCGGTAGCATAACAGCCATGAAACATACGGATAAAAATATCCTGGCCGCTTTTAAATTATGGGGAAAACATAGCGAAAACCGGCTTTGCTTTTGGGGTCCTGTTTCAAATGATATGTTTTAATTTTGCTGTTCCCTAATTGAAAGCCATACAGAAATTTGATAAAATAAGGTTCAGATAAAGAAGAATTACGGAGGAATGACAAATGAATCAGACAGAACAATACGACCAGCGTATCGCCCATATTATGGCAAAAATCGAAGCCCTGCATGATAGGAAGTTCTCCTATTCCTGTGGAAAGTGGCCGCCAGTCTGGAAACCGCCTATGAGCGAGGAGGACGTGGCAGCCTTTGAGGCGGAGAAGGGAATCCGTCTGCCGGAGGATTACCGCCGCTTCATCACCACCATTGCCAGCGCCGGAAGCCAGCCCTTTTACGGCCTGCTGCCTTTGCGCCAGAAGGAAAGCACTGTGGAACAGCCATTTCCCTACACACTGGAGCATATCCTCTACTTTCTCCACATGACCGAGGAGGAGATGGACGAGTTTTATGACGAGGATACGCCTTTTACCGCTGATAACGGCCTGATAGCCCTGTGTACCGAGGGGGACGGCATGGACAGTGTTCTGGTGGTAAACAGCCCGGACCCGGATACCTACGGCACGGTCTGGTATTACGACCTGGCCAATGACTGCGGGATCATCCCCATGCGTGACAAGGAGACGGGAAAGCCCTTCCATTTCCTGGACTGGCTGGAGTATTGGGCGGACCGGACGGCGGGCCTTCAGAGCACAGAGTATTTCAGTTTTTCCGAAACCGTACAGCTGCCGAAAGCGCCGGATAACCCCGACATCATGGGGCGGAAAATGGGATGGATCGAATAAACGTTGAGAAATGGAGGCAAGACGATTGAAGAAGGTTCCTATTGATGAAGCTAAAATTCCAATGGCCATGGAAATTATCGAAAAAGCCGCTTCCCTTATGGCAGAGAGAGATTGCAGGCAGGATCAAGAGGCCAGAGAGGAACTGGCAGAGCTGCAAGACCGTTTAAGGGAGCTTTCCGGAAATCAAAAGCTTCAGATAACCGATTTTCAAAGGTATTGGAGTTATACAAGTCTGGAAACCATGGCGAGGAAAGCGCTGATGGCCCCTCCCTCCAAGGACAATGTGTCCGATGAACAGATCAAAGAAATCGTTTTAGGGATTCTGAAGCACGAGGAAGCCGAAATGGACTGGTGGCTGGAATATCTCAAGGTCAATACCGGTTTGGTCAATCTCACCGACTATATCTTTTACCCCAATCTGGTTGGCCTTGATATGCAGGCCAACCTGGAACAGATTGCGGATAAGATCATTGCCGACAGAACATAGAGGAAGGTTTCATGGATAAAAAGGCAAAACAGATTTTATTTCAGACATACTGGTCAGCCAAAGGCTGGAGAGAAAAACCGGTTACCGCTCCGGATGATTTTCTGTATGCCAAAGAAAACGGGATGATGTTTGACCCGCTCACCATTTCTCATGACGACTGTGTCAGCCAGATTGTGGAGCTTGCGGATTCCATTTCCAAGGAGCAGGCAGCGAAAGCCTTTTTAAACAGCCTGTCTGCCCGCAGGCTCGACTGGCGTTCCGGTATCGCCTCGTACTCTATTGCCAAGTTAATGACTCCCCACACCTATATGCCTGTGGAATCCGGGCGTTCTTATCAAGATGGCAAAGTCACAGCCGTGTCCTATACCTGCAAGGTCTGCCGGGATTTAAAGCGTGGGGTAATCGGACGTAAAAATTATGCAAACAGCGACTTGAATGTTTTAAACTTTGAACGGTTCAAATGGGGAGGGGTCCGCCATGGGGATCTGCTGTATACCCTCTTCGATTTGAAACAATTGAAAAAGGAACACATTCCCGCCCCCACCTCAGCCGATACCGCCATTTTAAAAGGAATCCTTCATGCCGTAGATTCCTGCAAAACCGGAGATTTTCCCGGTGTGCTGCGTGATAAACTAAAAGACGTTCCGGGGCTGAAATCCAATCAGGATGAACGCCTGGTCCTGATCGAAATATTAGCCTGTGCTAGAGTATTAACGCCCAAATTCTATCATAGGCCTACAAGCGGGAAACACGATTGGAAGTTCGCTGAATATTGGCGCGGGGAAGACGGATATTGTACCGAGGTCATAGAAAACTACTTTGAGAAATATCTGTCCAATCAATAATGAACCGTTCATTCTTTTAATGCCTGCAACGCTTCACACCTCCAGTGCTTCCTCTGATTGTTTAGCCCCCGGCTCATTATAAGCCAAAAGGCAGCCTGAGTTTCATTGGTGCTTGCCATGGACGCATCCAAAAGAACCAGCATCTGATGAATAATATTACATACAAATCTTTGAGCGACAGCTGGAAACCTCCATCCTTTTCTTTCCTCTGCAGCTCTTCCTAATCCAGCTTGGCGATGTTCAGCCGGTGCCTGATTGTCTTCTTGGTGAAACCTGTCTTTGCCGCGATGGAAGATTCCGTCTCCCCAAAGTCCATCATCATTTGGAATCCCTGGGCCTCCTCATAGATGGTAAGGTTCCTTCTTTGCATGTTTTCTTCCAGCATGGTCGAGATCTGCTCCTTCTCACCCACATCAGACGCGATCCTGCAGGGAAGTTCCCTTATCCCCGCTAATTTTGCGGCTTCCAGGCGGTGGTGACCAATGAGAACCGTGTAATGCAAGCCTCTCAAATAAATGGGTGGTGATGACATAGACGTAGTAAAGCATATAAAAGACCTTATGGATGAACGGGGATGGACAAACTACCGGATTGGCAAAGAAGCCGGCCTTTCCCAGTCCACCATCAACAAACCTTTTCAACCGCAACAATGCCCCGACCATACCGACCCTGGAGGCCGTATTCCGGCGTCAGCTTATCCCCAATAACCGCACAGGTCTTCTCCACACTGCCCCAGACCGTATTCTGCACCAGCACAGACTGGAACATAACCGTAAAGGGATCATCTGACCACCACCGGGGCTTTCCATATGCGGACAGCAATACCTGATAGATCTCTTTCGCATTCAGCAATACAACCCCTCCCTGCTCTATGCTCTTTCATCTGCCGACAGCCCCATCATATCCTCCATATCCCCAAATCCTATTCCCTCATACAGCCCCCTGCCATCCTTCGATACTTCCAGATAAATTTTAGTGATCCCTCTCCGGGCGGCCTGCCCCACAAGCCACTGCACGACCCTCCGCCCGATCCCCTGCCTGCGAAACTGCCGGCAAGTATAAATATTCATCAGGTACGCACACAGCCCGGAAACATTATCCGGCGACGGCATTTCCTGATAAATACAGACTCCTCCGCACCCAACGACCTCATCCCCCATATAAGCAAAGCAGGCGATATGCCCGCCTGCTCCCAGCGCAGACTCATAATAATCCCTATTCGCCCGCTCCAACCCATCCAAAACCCGACTGTCCGAAACCATGAAAACTTCCCGCAGCACCATCATGCGCCATTCCATAAGAAGCTCGATATCTGGATATCCCGCCTGCCGTATCCTGACATCCATCAAAAACTCACCACCCATCTCAAATGCCTTCCCACTATTCCACATCCTTCTGGCAGACCGGGCAGTACACGCTTCCCCTGCCGCCAACCACCATACGGCAGAGCGTATTTCCACAGACCGGGCACGGATCACCTTCATGCCCATACACCTTAAGGAACGGCGTATTGCGGTAATCCTGCCCCTTTGTCTCCAGATACTCCTCGGCCGTCATTTTATTCACTTCGATAAAATAGGAAAGACGTTCCGGGATCGCCACGGCAAGGCGCTCCCACTCCCTTTGTCCCAGACTGTCTGCAGGACGCGCCGGATAGATCCCTGCCGCAAATAAGATCTCATCCGAGTAAATATTCCCAATGCCCGCAATGATACCCTGGTCTAACAGACACTCCTTCACCGCCTTTTTACGCTTCCCCAGACGACCGGCCAGATATCCGGCAGTAAGCCCCTCGTCAAAAGGCTCCAGCCCCAGCTTTCCAATCCCGCTATAAGTATCCTCTTCATCCTTTTTAAGCAGCCAGAAACGCCCGAACCGGCGCGTATCGGAAAACCTCAGCTCCCTGCCGTCGCTCAGCCGGAAGACAACATGGGTATGCTTTTCCTCCGGGAAATCCGCCAAAGCCACCAGAAGGCATCCCGTCATCCGCAGATGCAAAATCACATGGTCTCCGCCCTCTGAAAAAAAGCCCAGAAACTTCCCCCTGCACGTCATACCGCCAATCGTCTGCCCGGCCAGCCTCTTACAGAACCCATCCGCATCCGGGTACGCGACCACCTCCGGACGCCTCACCTCCACATCCGTGATCGTAAGTCCCTTAATCTGCGGCTCGATCACCCTCTTTATCGTTTCAACCTCCGGCAGTTCCGGCATGGCTGCTCATCTCCTCTCCGTTCTTGCTGATTTTTTTATCTCTTCATGATAAAAATAATTGACCACCACGGGCGGAGCCTCAAAGGGCCTTGCCATACTGTCATCATTGGTCACATAATCAAGCCCCGTCTCCGCAGCAAAGGCGCGTAACTCTGTATCCAGCCCCTCCCAGAAGCTCCGGTCTTTCCGGTCGTATATTTCATGATACAACGTCTGGAGCTCCGGGTACTTCTCCCGTATATACTCCATAATGACCGCCTTATAGCTGCCCCGCAGATTTAGATTTTCCAGCCAGATCAGGTTGCAATGCCCCTTCGCCCGCCGGATGATCGCCTTCACATCCGTAATCCCCGGAAAAATCGGGGAGATAAAGCAGGTAGTCCGGACCCCCGCCTTATGGAACGCCTCCATAGCGGCCAGCCTGCGCTCTATGGAGACCGCCTTATCCATATCCTCCCGAAAGCCCTCATCCAGCGTATTCATCGACCAGGATACACGGGCATCCGAAAAGCTTTTGATCAGTTCCAGATCCCGCAGGATCAAGTCCGATTTTGTGGCAATGGAGAGCTTCGCGCCGCTCCCCTTTAACTGGGTAAGAAGCTCCCTCGTACGCCCGTATTTTTCCTCCTGGGGGTTATACGGGTCAGTCACTGAACCGATAAACAATTCCTTTCCCTCATATTTCCGCGGATTTTTAATCACCGGCCAGTATTTCACATCCAAAAACTCACCCCACGGCTCCGGATGGTTTGCGAACCGCTTCATAAAAGACGCATAGCAGTATTTACAGGCATGGGTACAGCCCACATAAGGATTTACCGAATACTCACATACCGGCAGATTGGATTTTGACAGAACGCTCTTTACCTGCGTCTCCTGAATGACCACAGCACCCATGCTCACCACGCCCCCATATGTATATTTTTATCCGGCCTGCTGCTGTACTGCTCCAGAACCAGCTCGTCCTCCTTCGGATAGCCGATCCCGATGAAGCAGGGCGTCATCCAGCCGCCGGGCACACCCAGCTTTTCAAGGACAATATCATGCTCCTTATTCAGCGGGATGCGCAGGGAATAGCCAAGCCCCTCATTGATCACCGCAAGCATGATATTCTCCGCCACGCACCATGCGGTAGTAAGCGGGTTCAATTTGCTCACCCACTCCCCATTCAGCCTGGCGCACTTAAACAAAGGCACGACCACATACGGGCAGTCCACCAGCATGGTATACTGCCTGGGCATGGCATAGGAATACATCTTCTGCGCCAGGTTCAGCTTCCTGCCCTCATACCTGCTCCGGTCAAATTTTTCCGCTATATACTTTGCGTACCCAAAAGCATTCTCCTTTTCCTCCCTCGTATGGAGCACAATAAACTGCCAGTTCCTGTAATGATCCCAGGACGGGGCTTTCATCCCGGCCTCGATAATTCTTTTGATCACCTCAAAATCCACATCCCGGTCAGTCCATTCCCTGCTGGTCTTTCTTTTATTGATAACCTGATTAAAATCCATCTTATCTTCATCTCCTCCTATCAATTCCCATCCTGATACCGACGCAGGAAATGCCTCGTCCGCTCCTGCTTCGGACTGCCAAAGATCTGTTCCGGCGTCCCCTCCTCTAAAATCACCCCCTGATCCATGAACACCACCCGGCTGCTGACCTCCCTGGCAAACTGCATCTCATGGGTGACAACGATCATGGTCATACCGTCGCGGGCAAGTTTCTTCATCACCTCCAAAACCTCCCCGACGATCTCCGGGTCTAAGGCGGAAGTAGGCTCGTCAAACAGGATCATATCCGGCTCCATGCACAGCGCCCGCGCAATGGCCACACGCTGCTTCTGTCCGCCGGACAGGGTGCCCACATCCGCCGAAAGGAAATCTCCCATCCCCCTTCGCCACATCCAGGCTGATATCCCTTAACACCGGCAGTTCCACAAAAGATTTCCCAAGATGCCGGATCGACAATAAATTTTCCATTTTTCTCCTTACCCCTGGAACGCTTTTTTATGCGCCCCGGCAACACTACCGCCTCTCCTTTCCAAAAGCCTTCTGTGCCCCCTGGATAACCGTATCCTCCGGTTTCACCGCCCCCAAAAGCAAAGGAGACTCTGGGTCATGGAGCTTAAAATTGTCGAAGGCCTTCCGGGGATTCTTATTGGCATAGCAGTATTTACAGCCGTTCATGCAGGTATCATACGCCCCGATATCCCGGCTCTCGATACAATGGCAGCCCTGCCGCATCCCCTTATGCTTCCTGTCCTTGAACACGATGCCGTTGGCCCCTCCCAGGATATCCAGCGTCATGCAGCCGGAAGAGTGGATGCCATACCGGGTAAAATCCCCATTGGTTCCGCAGGTCTGGAGGAAGATGCCATATTTCCCCGCAACAGTCCCAAGCCCCTGCGCCAGCGCGTCCATATCCTGCGCAGACAACGGGATCAGTTCCGGCATATTCACCTCCAGCTTCTTATACATCTCCACAAAGCTGAAAATACAGCGGTCAATATAGGGAGCCAGCTTCTCTGCCATCCGCTCAAAAGTCTCCAGATGCCTCTCTATCGTGTATTCCTTCGTCAGAAGCACCGGGTCATACCGCCATGCAATACGCTGTTTCCCCACCAACGCCGCCAACTCAGCCAGCGTCTCCATGCTCTCGTCAATGGGCGGCACCCCCGGCTCAATATCTTTCCCATAAGCCGTGATGGTATAATGGAAATAAGTGTTAAAACTATCTATAATCTCATGGAGCCTGGAAAGGATGGGCTTATAGTTTTTAGAGCAGAATACGACACAGTCCACCTTATCCGGCGTAAGCTCATAGCGGCTCACCCTGCCTGGAAACAGCGGGTTGCGGGTCAGCACATACCCTTCCTCAAAACGCCGCAGCAGCCACTGTGTATAATATTGGACGGTATCCGTCCGCCCTCCGGTATTGATGATCATAAAATCCACCTCTTATCACAAAATCATTCTTTTCAAACAATAACAGCAGGTTCCCTGAGGGCTTTTCCATCCCTTTACCATTTTCCAAAATGCAGCACACCTTTCACATCACGTTCAATCTGCTCCAATTCCGTATAGCCATCCGCAGGATAGCCAAGGCCGATATAGCAGGGCAGCATATATCCCTTGGGAGCACCTACTACCCCCACCACCTTCTGCCCCTCCTCCCCAACGGGAATCCTCATGAAGCAGGCCGCTCCTGATCCCCCAGTCCCGGTACGCCATGACAGCTTCCTTTTCCTGCCTCCATGCACTTCTACGGCTATGAAACATCTGATGATCCTCCCTGGCCACTCTTACTTTTCCCCGGACGAACCATCATTTTTAATCTCCTGAAACTTCTTTGCCATCCAGTCTGAAAACATAGTGGTGGTGCGCACCAGTTCCGCAATATCATTTCCGTCCAGTTTTGCCATAGCGTCAATCTCCGCATCCGCAGCAGGCGGGATGATCTTTCCGGCATATTCCATCCCCGCCTCTGTAAAACGGACGATCTTATTGCGCCGGTCTGTCTCCGATTCCGTCAGAGATATATAGCCCTGCTTCCAAAATTTTTTAATGATCGCGCTGACCGTCTGCTTCGTGGCCGACAGCCTCTCGCAGATATCCGACTGCAGGCAGCCATCCGGGGCAAACCAGACGATATCCAGCACAAAAAGCTCCTTTGCCGTCAGGCCATGCCTGCGCGCATACAGCTCATAGGCAGCCGTCTGCACATCCCGTAAATGACAGTATTCGTTCACGTATCTCCGTACTTCCTCTCTCTCCATACTTTTCCCTTTCTTAAAAATATTTGATAGTCTTATATTTGACTGTAATATATCATACTAAATTTAAAATGTCAACCCCAATATCAAAAATGCCCTGTCGGTATGTCAATCATGGATTTCTGCTCCGTTCCACTGTGTTGATCCATCAGGGAAAAGAACACTTCAAATCCCGTCCCAAGCTCTTCTCTTACCCCATTGATAAGCTTTTTCTTTGATTCTTCCGTCATTTCTTTTCATCCTCCTCAGGGGATAACACCAAGTTATTCCCACCACTGTAATAAATTTTCTTTCCATATGCTCTCCTGTCTCAATTCCTTCATTGTTCCGATTCAATTATGTGTACTGATGATTTTGTATAGAGAGGAAACAGCTAAACGGCAGATTTTTCTTCTGCTCATATCATTCGTAAGAAAAGCTGTCCCAAATCATAAAGTCTTATCATCCTGTCACATCTGTGATTGAAAGCTATGAGGAAATTTGATAGAATAAATGGCAGAAAACCAGGATATCCGCTGAAAGGAGAAGCAGCTATGTTCCGATATGTACATACAAATATCATCGCAAAGGATCATCAAAAACTGATTCATTTTTATAAGGAAGTATTTCACTGTAAAAGTATCGGGGAGACAAGAAATCTCCGGGGAGAATGGCTGGACCGCCTGACCGGAATCCATGGTGCGCACATCACAGGGGAACATCTCTGCCTGCCAGGTTATGGAACAGACCACCCCACTCTCGAAATCTTTTCTTATGACACGATGGAAGATTCCAACAGCCGAATCAATGGGTGCGGAATCGCCCACCTTGCTTTTGAAGTGGATGATGTGGAAGAAACACTGCAGATTCTACTTGAAAAAGGCGGTAGTCAGATCGGAGAACTGGTGAAAACTACTTATGAAAATGGAAAGAAGGCTGTCATTGTTTACGCCGCGGACCCGGAAGGGAATATCATCGAATTGCAGAGCTGGTCATAGGCAGCCTCTCCGCTTTCGATTCCCTGCTTGGGCTGCTCCCAGCTTGGAGTGGAAAACTCATATGGCCGTGGGAAAATGATCTGGTATAGGAAATGGTCTGCAGTGAAGAGGAACTAAACGTGCCCCTTCTTGTCTGTGAGGACGACTGTGACCTCTCCTGTATTGTCATTGTCGCCCATATCCGAAAGACAGAAACTTATGTTTATTGGGACAGAATCGGCGGTCTGGACCATTCCCATTTTGATCTCTCACAGTATAACCAAAGCGGGATTAGCTTCTGGTATTGGCGGTTTTTTGAAAAACTATACCTGGTTGACATATACACGAAAATCAGATATAATCAATCTATGATTAAAAGCTTTGCAGATAAAGAAACAGAAAAAATTTATCATCAAATGTTTTCAAAAAAACTTCCACAATCAATACAACGGACTGCTCTACGAAAACTGATCATGATTGATAATGCAGGATGTCTGGAGGATCTGCGGGTTCCGCCGTCAAATCATCTGGAATTGCTGCAGGGTGACCGCGCGGGACAATACAGCATTAGAATTAATGACCAGTATCGTATATGTTTCCATGTTAAGGGAAATACTTTCTTTCACGTTGAAATCGTTGACTATCATCGATAAAAGAAGAATATGCTGTAAATGGAAGACTTTTGTTCAGAAGGGAGGGCTCACATGTCTGAATTTATTCCGGCTCCGACCATCGGGGAAATCCTTCAAGAAGAATTTTTAGAACCTATGAATCTTTCTGCTTATAAACTGGCACAGGAAATCCATGTCCCCGTGTCCAGAATCCAGGATATCCTGCACGGCCGCAGAAAGATCACTGCTGATACATCTCTGAGACTGGCAAAATTTTTTGGAGTATCCGATAAATACTTCCTGGATATGCAAAATGACATCGAAATTCGGGATCTGAAAGTTAGTATGGCAAAAGACATTGCTGACATACGGGTTTACCAAGCCGTATAAAATAACCACCAATCCTTCTGAGAATCCGTTTTTCCCGGAAGGATTGTTTTTTGCCAAACGGTTACCGCCTCTCTTCCCCCTGCCTTTCCATCTCCCCCACTCGGCAAATGTGTTCATGCCGAAAGCAGAGACACAGAGCATACCGGCCAGGAAACCGGAAACCGCTTTCACCATACGTTTATCCATCGCTTTCTCCTTTCTTTGCTGGCTTAGGAGCTGTCCTAAAATAATCTGCAATATTTCGGGACAGATCCTTACTTCCCATGCCAGAAACATCTCACGGCAATTATGGAGAGAATTTCCCGGACATAAAAAATGGGACTGTGAAAAAATGAAATGATTGAAATGTTACCATCTTTACTTTCACACCTATTGACCTGATAGCATGAAACAACTATAATCCCGTCTTTAACACTTGCAAGAAACAAAAGTGGCGTTTTCCCTCGATTT
>CAJUFP010000080.1:0-10758 GCA_910585645.1 uncultured Hungatella sp.
CTTTTATCCTTATTGGTACATTACTGTGATACAGACGTTCCCCAGGTTCATAAAAAAGTTGATAAGACAATTCATCGCCCTCTTCACGCCAGCATACCTTTAGCAAAGGCCAAATCGGTAACTCATATCTCCATGAAACAAGGAACTCCCTCCCCTGAAATTCTCTTCTTTCAGCTCGGACAATGCCCTTTCCCAATACCCTTCACGATGTAAAGCAACGATTTTGTCTAAAATAATATTGTTTAATTCGCCTATTGCATCGGATACGCCGGTAATATAGCAATCTGTCATCTGCAGGGCATTTGCTCTTTCTCCGATTTTCTTTCTTATCAGATTCGTATTGTCAACAATAATACCATGCTTTTCAAAAAAATCTTTCTGAGAACTAACGCTAATCCCTTCTATATAAAGTGCTTCATAATCTTCACATTCTTCCTGTAATATCAATCCAATAACAAAAGAACGTTCCTCATCATATATAGGACTTCCGGAAAATCCGGCAAACGTTTTATCCCTGGCATCAATTAAATCAAATTGCAAATCACAAACACTATTTTCATCCAAATCTCCTCTGCCCGAAAATTTTAACTCTTTCCAGCTTCCATTTGCATAACATTTACCATATCCAAACATGGATACCTTTTGCAATGCCCCTAACTTGCAATCCAAAAAACGAACTTCATCTACAGATTCTACTTTCTCCTCCAAGTTCAAATAAACAAATTCGCTTTCCTCTTTATCCGCAGGCAAGGCAGAAATCTCTTTGCTAATTCCATCTATGACAATTACAAGAATAATTGATGAAGTTCTTTTTCTATAAAAGTCTTTCAAGCAATGCCTTACTGTTATTGCATGTTCCCGATCCACTAACAATGCTGTTCCCTGCTGCTCTGTTCCGCATAATAACTTCACAATATTATTTGTAGCTTTCATCCAATTTCCTCCCTTTCCAGTTTTCCTATCCCCTCTAAAATGGGAATATCATAGTTTTTAATAATCATTGGATGTCCCGGCGCTTTCGTTAAAATATTTGCTATGATCTTTGGGGAAGGATGTTCCTGATGTTTTCCATTTGTAGAAATAAGATAGTAGTTCACATAGGTATTCCGAATAAAAGTTTTATCTGTATTTTTCCCCGAACCATGATGAGGGAGTTTCACAATATCTATTTTATCCGGAAGCATGTCCTCAAAAAAATGAATTGCACAGTCCCCAGAAAATAAAAGTTTTATTCCTTTATATGAAATAAGCACTGCTATAGAAGAACGATTCGACAATTTTGCATCTGCTTTCTCGTCATCTTCTTCTGCTATCAATTTCCAATTATATTCCTTATTCTCTCTGTCATTTGAAATATCCTTTTTTGTCACAAACCAGTCTTCATGCTCACCAATATAGGATCCCTCAAACGCATCATCAAACAAAGAATTCTCTGATATTATTACCTGTTTGCATTTTGCTTTCAACATCCACAGCCAATCTTCCGCCAATTCATTCAATATTTTTTGCGTTGGATTTAATACTTGAAATGTAATATTTCCAAATGTCATATGCCTTATTGTGTCAGTAGAAATTGAACTGCCCTTTACAGATGTATTCCAATGATAATTATTTTTAATAAGCAGTTCTGCAACGCTGTTTCCCTGCATATAGCTAATCTCTCTGGATCCATCTACCTTTTCCAAATAACTACTTTTATTTGCTAGAGTACGTAAAACAGCCTCCTCATAATGAGAAATATCTTTCTGATCTCGCTTCACTTTAGTATGTCTAAAACCATTAAACCATACCTCATCTATTTTTATGATTTTAGGTGAATTTGAATTTCCATTTTCTTTTAACAATGCTTTTATCCCATTGATATGGTCTTGATCAATATGGGATATGATTAATAAATTGATATGTTTTCCTTTTTTACTTAACATCCGCAAATAAGGGCGAAGCTCTTGTTGATAAGTTTCTACAAATCCACCATCTATCAATATTCTAAAATCTGCTTTTTCAAATTCTAACAATATACAGTTACCTGAACCTGCCTGAAACATTTTTATATGAATATCACTGATTTTCATCTTATGCCTCGCATTTTTCTTAATCTATCTCACATCCCTGCTATCCCTTTTCTTCCTTAAAGCTTTTTGAATAATCTCATCCACATTACTTTCCTTTACTTTCTCCTCCTCATATTTTTGAACTTGAAGCACTGCCTGTTTTGATAATGCCTCTTCACGTTCCTGTTCCATAAATAATTCCTTTAGATTTTCTGAATCTAAAGCCGCTTTCAAAACCTGTATTGCATATTCTGAAATATTATCCCACCCGCCATACAGATTTCTTACTGCGCAATCAATCTGCTGATAACTTAATGGCTCTCCCATTCTTTCTTGTTCATTCAAGATACCAATAATATCAGACAAATCTTTCTTATAACGTCTTCCGGACATTAATTTCATGGCAACAAGATATTCCGCGCTAATTGTCCTGATATTCAATACATTAGAATAGGTACGATAATACTTAGAGTATTGCGATAATTTAGGACTATAAGAACTTGTATTCTTAAAGTCTGCATTCAACCAGCCATTTGGCAGACCGAGACGGTCTCCTACTGTATTAACTGCCTCCTTCATGGCCGATGATGCTGTTATGATCGCATCTATATCATAGGTCATTTCACGGAACCCATAATTGGCAAGAATTGCCGCACCTCCAACTAACACAATCTCAGCAGGCGTATTTTTTCCATTTCTCTTCCGAAACTCTTTTGCCAGTTCCTTCAAATAATAGTCCAGATTTTCTTTGGTAAAACCTTTCTCAACAGACATTCCTTATCTCGCTTTCTATAATATTAAACCTCAAAAATTCAGGAATCGCTTCTTTCAGACATTGTTCTTTCTTATCAAGGGAAGCATCCAGTTTTGCAGCAAGAATGACATCCTTTGGGTATAACGGCTCCGACAGCTTACAGTTCCTTATATCTTCATAATCATTGCACAATGGGAGTCCATTTTCCCTGCTTAAGTAATCTACCATAGCCAAAAGATAAAAACTTTCCCGATACCATTGCCGTGCCCAATAAGTCCTTATTTGATTTTCTTTTAAAATATCAATAATAAAGTCTATATCGCCCTTATCTTTCACTAAATGGCAGATATTACTTTTATATATTTCAAAATCCTTTAAATTTGGCGCACTTTCATCTTCATTAAAAAAATCTGTCAAAAGTTCTTCCATTGTCACATGAAGCGTCCTCGCTAATTTATATATCGTTTCTACTGTACATTTTTCAATCCTGGTTTTTCCTTTCACAATATCTGACAATGTAGTATATGGCACATGGCTTTCCTTAGCACACTGATAAACAGAAAGCTGTCTTTCCTTTAACAAACTCATCAATTCCATTTCTCATTCTCCATTTCATGTATTCTTTTTCTATTGATTATAACGGTATATCGTGATAGTGTCAAGAAATGAAAATCCAATATATAATACAAAAACCCCTGCAAATGACATTCTCACGCCATTCACAAGGGTTCCTTCATTCAGAATAACCAGGCAAACTTCGCCTTATGCATTGATCTGCTTCGCCACTTCCTCAGCGAAATTCTCCTCTTTCTTCTCCAATCCTTCTCCGGTCTCAAACCGAACAAATTTCTTGATCTTAATATTTGCTCCGTTCTCCTTCGCCACAGCCTTCACATATTGGTCCACAGACTGCTTCCCGTCCTCTGCCTTCACATAAACCTGATCCATCAGACAGATCTCCTTCAGCTCCTTATTGATACGTCCCTGGATCATACCGGCGATGACCTTCTCCGGCTTGGAAGCCTCCTTGGGATCGTTCTGAATCTGAGCCATCAGGATTCCCTTCTCATGCTCGATAAACTCCTCGCTCACCTCGCTGCGGTCCGTGTACATGGGCTTCAAAGCTGCGGCCTGCATAGCCACGTTCTTCGCCATCTCCTTAACCGCGTCGTTGACAACATCGGTCTCAACGTCGATCAGCACGCCGATCTTTCCGCCGCCGTGAATATAGGAAGCGACAAAACCATTGTCCTCAGCTACCTGCTCAAATCTGCGGATGTTCATGTTCTCGCCGATAATGGAAATCTGGGAGGACAGAGCCTCCTTGACGGTCATAGTCGTATCCTTAGCCCATGTCTCAGCCATAAACGCGTCGATATCCGCCGCAGTCGTAACCAGTGCCTGAGCGGCCACGTCCGCTGCGTAGGTCTGGAACTTCTCGTTCTTTGCCACAAAGTCGGTTTCCGCGTTAACCTCAACCACAACCGCTTTCTTGGCGTCGTCTGTGAGAGCGGTCACCACGATACCCTCCGCCGCAATACGGCCTGCCTTCTTGGCTGCGCCTGCAAGTCCTTTTTCTCTCAGAAACTCAACCGCTTTATCCATATCACCGTCGGTAGCCGCAAGAGCCTTTTTACAGTCCATCATGCCGGCACCGGTCATTTCTCTCAACTCTTTTACCATTGCTGCTGTTACTGCCATAATTATTTCCTCCGTTCTTATAATGATCTATCAACAAATATCACAAATGCTTCAACCCGTTATCCACAGATTGAAGCATCGCCGGAACTTACATCTCTACAGTATCTTCTGCCTCTGCAATTTCCTCATAGACATCAACTGCTTCACCCTGTTTTGCCTCAATCACTGC
Organism: uncultured Hungatella sp.; assembly: GCA_910585645.1. Taxonomy (GTDB): domain Bacteria; phylum Bacillota; class Clostridia; order Lachnospirales; family Lachnospiraceae; genus UBA3402. Next base: position 4,676 of record CAJUFP010000080.1, read on the forward strand.
ATCTGCCATCTTTGCCACGATCAGCTTCACGGCTCTGATAGCATCGTCGTTGCCTGGAATCACATAATCCAGCTCTTCCGGATCACAGTTGGTATCGCAGATACCGATAAGCGGAACACCTAATGTATGGGCTTCCTGCACGCAGATCCGCTCTTTCTTCGGGTCAACGATAAAGATAGCGTCAGGAATCTTCTTCATCTCCTTGATGCCGCCTAAGTTCTTCTCCAGCTTCTCCCATTCCTTCTTGATCTGGATAACTTCCTTCTTTGGCAGAACGTCAAATGTGCCGTCCTCTGCCATAGCTTCGATCTCTTTCAGTCTGACAATCCTGCTCTGGATGGTCTTAAAGTTAGTCAGCATACCGCCCAGCCATCTCTCATTTACATAGAACATACCACAGCGCTCCGCCTCTGTCTTAATGGCGTCCTGAGCCTGTTTTTTTGTTCCAACGAAAAGGATCGTTCCCCCGTCAGCCACGATATCAGACACTGCCTGATAAGCCTCGTCCACCTTGCCCACAGACTTCTGCAGGTCAATAATGTAGATGCCGTTTCTCTCCGTGTAAATGTATGGAGCCATCTTAGGGTTCCATCTTCTTGTCTGGTGGCCAAAATGCACACCGGCTTCCAAAAGCTGCTTCATAGAAATAACGCTCATGTGATTACCTCCGTTGGTTTTTCTTCCGTCTGCGTCTCGCGCTTCCTTGGGAACCGAAAAAGGCACCACCCGCAGAATCGGCAGACGTGTTTTTTGTCAACTTAGAAATCATATCACAGAACCGGTTTCATTGCAAGGTTTTTTTCACATAATCTGCCAGTTTAATCTGCCAGTTTGCCAGTTCCCAAGTAGCCAGTTTTTTGACCGTTTTTTCGATCAATATTCATAAACCGGTAAAAACAGCCTATATCCCTGGCGTTTTACATACGCCCGGAATATAGGCAATCTTCCCGAACCTGTTACGAACCTGCCGCTATCGATGACAGCCTGACCTTTAAACCTTCATCCTCCGCCCATTCTGCTCTCCTTTTACGCCGCTTCCTCCATCCCTTCTCCCGCACCGCCGCCTCTGCTCTCCTTTTTTCGCCGCTCCCGCTCCCTCTTCCTCTTCCCCAGCGCCGCCCGCTCCGCTCTCCTTTTACGCCGCTTCCTCCGTCCCTTCTCCCGCACCGCCTCTGCTCTCCTCGCTTTCCCCTGTTCCTTCCATTTCGTTCCCGCCCTGGGCCTGGCTTTCCACATGGTTCACATCCGTTTCCCCCATGCCCTCTTTTGCACCTTTTTCCTCCATAAATAATGCCCCCGCCATCTTTTTCACGTAATCCCCAAACTTGGCGTCTCTCACACTCCCCGCCGTGACCACCGGCAGTTCTCCCAGCTTTTCTCCCCCGATATGATACTCCACAACACCTGCTGCCTGCCCCTCCTCCACCGGAGCCTGGAGAGATTCCGGCAGTTTCAGAGTTCTCTCCACAGCGTTAAAATCCTCCCCGTGAAGCCCCAGATAGGCAAATGTCCCCTCATACCGCAGCTCTACCGCATCATCCACCCCGTTTTCCACCGGCATCCCCGGCAGAGTCAACGGCTCCTTATCCTCGTAAAGCCGGCAGTTTGCGTAACCGTAATTCAGAAGCGCCGCCGCGTCCGAAAATCTGGCCTTATAATCCGGCGCTGCCATGATCGAGGCGATCAGGCGAACCCCGTCCTTCTCTGCTGTGGCGGACAGACAATACTTTGCAATAGATGTAGAACCTGTTTTTAACCCAGTTACCTGAAAATTGGTAGCCATCTTTAAAAGCTTATTTGTGTTGGACAGGCCAAACTCCTTGGTCCCCTGCTTGGTCACATGGGTAATGGTGTCCATCCAGACCGTGGAATAATTATGGATCTCCGGGTAACGATTGATCAGTTCCCTGGACATCATGGCAATATCTCTTGCAGAGGTTACATGGGTCTTTGATTCTGTCAGGCCGCAGCAATCCTCAAAATGGGTCGCTGTCATGCCAAGCCCTTTGGCCCTCTCATTCATCATGTCCACAAATGTTTTCTCGTCCCCTGCTATGTACTCTGCCATGGCCACGCTTGCGTCGTTCCCCGAAGCGATGACAATGCATTTGATCAGCGTCTCCACAGTCTGCACCTCCCCCTCCTCCAGAAACACCTGGGAACCTCCCATGGATTTGGCGTAGGCGCTGGTGGTAACCTCATCCGTCATCTTGATCCTCCCGCTGTCCAGGGCGTCAAAAATAAGGATCAGCGTCATAATCTTAGTAATGCTGGCAGGGCTCCTGGGCTCGTCGCCGTTTTTCTCATAGACTATCTGACCGGTGGACGCCTCCATCAACACCGCCGACGGAGCCTGGATATCCGGCCCTGCCTGAGTATTAGAGGAAGCCGCTGTCATCTCCCGGTCCCCTGTAACCTGATCTTCGCCCCTCTGCCCCGGCCCCATCTCCAAAACCGCCTCTGCCATGCCGCTGCCCGCCACCAGGACGGGCTCCGACGCCCATGCCCTGATGGCGGCCCCGGGACATGTACCAGCCAAAATTCCTGCCAATATCCACCCGCTGACCCATCGTCTCATCCGCTTCATATGATAACCTCCACCCTTCGGCGCTGTTTTTCGAAGACCCTGACCAGAAGGCCGGTATCCTCTCTTCTACTACTAATGTATGGCTGCCCTGCTGATTTCTATTACTATTTCCGCATTTGTTACATTCTGCTTTTTTCCGTTACGATCCTGTACCCTATTATTACATTCCTCCGTCTATGTGTTACAATTCTTAACCATCTTTTATCCTTTTATTAGGATTCCATTATATTTCATGAATCTGCCACTTTCCCATTTACATAATTCGACTCTGTGTGGTATACTGTAAATCACGTTGAAACCTATTTTTGTACTTATTATCACACTTACATCCGCCTGATAAAAGGCGTTCATCATATAGTTTAGAGGTGTCTTTCATGAATCAGCATATAAACCGCAATCACTACCGTCCCGGCGCGTCCAAACGCCGGCAGCAATATATATTCCACAGGCTTCCCATTATTTTGATTATCATCCTGTTACTGATCTTCCTGTCCGTCTTCTGCTGGATGCTGATACGCCATTTTCTGGGCAAGGACTCGCCGCCGGACATGTTTTCCGATCTGGCCAAAGACCAGTCCACATCCCAGGCCGTCCTGGAGCCCACAACAGACATCGAGATCTTCACAGAGCCGGACCACGCCAACATAGGGGCCCCTGTGGATGACCTCCTTGGCCAGGCCGGGCGCATTGCCGCGGGCTATGACTATGACCGGGCCATCGAGGTGCTGAGAGCTTCCCAGTATTACGGCAGCGACGCCCGTATCGACCAGGCGATCACAGAGTATGAGAACATCAAGGCCAGCTTAAAGCCCTGCGATATCTCACAGGTTACACACGTATTTTTCCATACTCTGGTCATAGACGAGGCCAAGGCTTTTGACGGGGATTCCGATGAGGCAGGTTATAACCAGGTTATGACCACCAAGGATGAATTTTTGAAGATTCTGGATTCCATGTATGAGAGAGGGTTCGTTCTGGTCCGCCTTCACGATATGGCGGAGATGGCCGCAGGAGAAAACGGCACGAAGATGACCCGCAAAACCATCCTTCTGCCCGAAGGGAAGAAGCCCTTTGTCATGTCCCAGGACGATGTCTGCTATTATGAATATATGGAAGGGGACGGCTTTGCCACCCGCATGGTCATTGGCGACGACGGAAAACCTACCTGCGAGATGAAGATGGACGACGGCACCATTCAGAGAGGGGCTTTTGACTTAGTTCCCATTCTGGAGGAGTACATCCAGGAGCACCCGGATTTCTCCTACAAGGGAGCCAGGGCTGTCATCGCCTTTACCGGTTACCAGGGGATCCTGGGTTACCGCACAGCTCCATCCTACAGCGGCTCCCCCACCTATGAGCAGGACTGCCAGACCGCGTCCGCCGTGGCCCAGTGCCTGCGGGATAACGGCTGGGAACTGGCCTCCCACAGCTGGGGACATCGGGACTTAGGGACCATCCAGTGGGACAAATTCAAGGCAGACTGCGACAAATGGGACAATGAAGTCAGGACCCTCATCGGCCCCACGGACATCATCCTGTTCCCATTCGGAGCTGATGTCGGCGACTGGCATCCCTACCAAAACGACAATGAACGGTTCCGCTACCTTAAGAACCTGGGTTTCTCCTACTTCTGCAACGTGGATTCCAGCCAATACTGGGTCCAGGTGGGAGACGATTTCCTGCGGCAGGGCCGCCGCAACTTAGACGGCTTCCGCATGTGGAAGGATATTGAGGCAGGCTCCGACGCCTCCAAGCGGAAACTTGACGACCTGTTCCGGGCTGAGGACGTATTCTCACCCAACCGCCCCACTCCCGTGGTGTGGGACTAGACAAAATCCCGAAAAACAGCATCAAAAAAGCTAAGCCATTTCTCACAAGGCTTAGCTTTTTCCAATCTCACAACTTACCCTACAGACTGGAGGACGGACCTATGATAGACCAGGCAGGCATTAAAATGGAGCTGTACTTTCTGGGATACCTATATCCGGGACATTCTTGACTGGATGCTAAATGACAGGTAGAGCAAAACACAAAGAGGAGAGAGCTTTTTCGGTACCACGCTCTCTCCTCTTATTGTTTTTCCGGCCCGCCCGGAGTATACGCCGGCCTGAAAAGATCAAAACTGCACGACTTCAATGATCCCTGTATCCGGCTCCACTGACAGGGCGTACAGCACCGGCCCCACGCCGCCGTAGTCCTGCCACTCCTCATACTCGATCCTGGCCCGGACCCGGACCCACTGCCTCGTCTCCAGATGCCTTGCCTCCCTGGCCTTGCACACAAACCCCAGAAAGGTCATATCCGCCTCACAACAGGTCATGGCCATGCGGCCAGGCACAAAGTAGTTCTTGGGAAACTCCGGCGATTTCAGCACCATGCCTGTAAATTCCACCACTTTTCCCCGATACCGGTCCGGCTTATCCATGCAGTCAATATACCAGATGCCGTAGGCCTCAGGGGGGATCTGGATAACCTCCGCCGTCATATCGTAGGGAAGATCCGCCTCGGACACCTGGGAGATCTCTCCCTCCTCATCCTCAAAGATGATCTCCGCCTTATTGTTCATAGCCAGGAGGGTCCGCCGGTATCCCTCCAGATCTTCGATCCCGTCGCAGCGGTTGCAGATAATAAGCTCTGATCCCCGGACCATCGCCCCCAGAAAGGGCTTCATGTTCTTTACATACAGATCAAAGGTGGAGCCGTCTATAATGGTCACCTGTTGGTAAATGGTCCAGTCCTTTGGAAGCTTTAACTCATCCTGGTTCCACATCCCGTTCCACTCCATCAGCACCCGCTCCGGGTTGTGCAGCAGTTCCAACTCTGTCAGTTTTTCGGGCGTCAGCTCTTCCAGACTGTCCACGGTTACAAGCTCTGTCCTGGTGGCCGCCAGAAGCTCCTCATCGTACTCCGTGTCCCCCTCCTCGCAGACGATGAGAAGGGTCTTGCCTTCTGTCTGAAAATACTCCTGTTCCATGGTAAACTGGAGAAACTCCGTTTTCCCCGCCTCCAGAAAACCGTTGATCAAAAACAACGGCATGATATCATCATCTATCACTGGTCCCATGTCTGTCAACTCCTGCCAAATGCTTTATTCAGTTCCTCTTCCCTAAGCCTTGCGCCGATGACGCAGACCTTTCCCGTATAATCCGGCTTACCTAAGCGAATCTCAAACTCGTCCGGCACCAGGTCAAAATAATACCACTCGTCCCCATTTTCCCCTGGCACCATGCCCTTGGCTCTAAGGACGTCCCCGTAAGCATTGCCGTTGGCCAGCTCGTCCAGGATCTCCTCCAGCTTCTTTCTCTCACACCGCCCCACATTCTCCATGCCCCAGCTGGAAAATACCTCGCCCGCATGGTGGTGGTCATGGTCGTGACAACCGCAGCCGCACTCCCCGTCGTGGTCATGGTGGTGCCCGTGGTGATGGTCATGGCCCTCACAGCCGCAGCCCTCGCCATCCTCCTCATGGTCATGGTGATGATGCTCGTGGCCCTCA
>CAJUFP010000080.1:10858-23400 GCA_910585645.1 uncultured Hungatella sp.
CAGCCGCAGCCCTCGCCATCTTCCCCATGGTCATGGTGGTGATGCTCGTGGCCCTCACAGCCGCAGCCCTCGCCATCTTCCCCATGGTCATGGTGGTGATGCTCGTGGCCCTTACAGCCGCAGCCCTCGCCATGCTCATGGTGGTGATGGCGGCGGTGTTCCTCAACTTCCTTCATCAAGTCTTCTGCCATGGTATCCGGCTTCTCGATGATCTCAAGAAGCTGTTCTCCTGTCAGCTGACTGCAGGGCGTCGTCACGATGGAGGCGGCCTGATTATGCTCCCTGAGCATCTCCACTGCCTTCTGAACCTTCCCCGGATCTACCACATCGGTCCGGCTGAGGACGATGGTACCTGCGTTCTCGATCTGATTGTTGAAGAACTCACCGAAATTCTTCATGTACATCTTGCACTTGGACGCGTCCACCACCGTAACCGCGCTGTTCAGCTCCACGTCAACCGTGGCAGCCACATCCCGGACCGCTTTCATCACATCCGACAATTTGCCCACGCCCGACGGCTCGATGATAACCCGGTCCGGCTTATACTTGGTCAGAACCTCCTCCAGGGATTTTCCGAAATCCCCCACCAAGGAACAGCAGATGCACCCGGAATTCATCTCCCGGATCTCAATGCCAGCGTCCTTTAAAAATCCTCCGTCAATGCCGATCTGACCAAATTCATTTTCAATCAGCACCACCTGCTCCCCGGCAATCGCCTCCTCCAGCAGTTTCTTAATAAACGTTGTCTTCCCGGCCCCCAAAAAGCCGGAAATAATATCAATCTTTGTCATGATCTATCCCTTCTTTCTAAGTGTCTATTTTGTCACAAACTCCTGCCAAAGTCAAGGTCCTTCCCCCATCTGCTTCATAAACCTCTTGATCCCCTGAAATGTCTCATCGCTGATGATGTGTTCCATCTTGCAGGCATCCTCCTCCGCCACCACCGGGTCCACCCCGCTTACCCTGTGCAAAAACTCTGTGAGAAGTTTATGTCTCTCATAGATCCCGTCCGCCTTCTTCTGCCCTTTCTCTGTCAGCTCGATCTCTCCCCCGGGCTCCACCACGATATATCCGTCCTCCCGCAAGATCCCCATGGCTCTGCTGACGCTGGGCTTGCTAAAATTCAATGCCCTGGCAATGTCGATGGACCGGACAAGCCCCTGCTTCTCTTTTAAGATCAAGATCGTCTCCAGATAGTTCTCCCCCGACTCATACATTTCGCTTCCTCCCCTCGTCTTTCCTTCCTATTATAACCTGTTTTCTCTTTGGGGACAATCCATTTCCTTTAAATAAAGAAACCGATGGCTCTGACTAAAGATAGTCTATACCATCGGTTTCTTTCAATCATACTAACCAGTGAATACGAGATCAGTGATCCGGACAGCAAAATTACCCCCTGCAGCCATCCGGCTTCGGCCGGCCAAACGTGTTGCGAAACCTTTCGCAGGCCCCCATGATCCCGTCCGGCTGACGAAACTGCATGTAGATCCCCGTCACCAGGATATCGGCCCCCAGTTCCACGCATTTTTTCGCCGTTACATAATCCACGCCGCCGTCGATGACGATCTTAAAGTCCAGCCCCGCTTCCCTGCGAAACTCACACAGCTGTTCCAGCCGTTCCATGGCTCCTTCCATAAATCTCTGCCCGGAAAAGCCCGGCTCAACGGCCATAAAGATCACGTAGTCCACATACCCTGCCGCGGGGGCAAGCTGACTGACCGGCTGGGACGGATTCAGTACCACCCCTGCTTTCATCCCCTCCTCCCGGATCGCCTTTGCCGTCCGGCAGACAAACCGGGTGCTGTCCAGATGAAAGCTGAGCCAATCCGCCCCGTACTCTTTCATCTGCCTCACATAATCCTCCGGATGGTCCACCATCATATGGACTTCCGCCGTCACCTGGGGATATTTCTCTTTTAAATCCTTTACAAAGCTGGCCGGAAAACACAAGTTTGGCACATAATGTCCGTCCATAATGTCGATATGAAAAAAGTCAACCCCTGCGTCAATCAGTTCCCTCACCGTATCTCCCATCTCCATAAGGCTGACATTGGCAAGGGACGGAGCATTGATAATCATAACACATACCCTCCTTTAAAACAGATTTGGGAACAGTGCCGCCGGTATGGCCAGAAACAGATCCGGAAGCAGGATTAAAAGTCCCAGTACGGCTACGGATGACAGAAAGTAGGGAAGAACTCCTTTAAAGGAATCTTCTATGGTAATTCCAGAAATCGATCCTGCCAGCAGAAGGCACAATCCGTAAGGCGGTGTTACAAGGCCCAAAGCCAGCGTTACGACGATAATCAGGCCCAGGATAATGGGGCTGATGCCCAGAGTCGTGGCTGACGGCAGTATGATGGGCACAAACAGAATCATAGCCGGCACCGCATCCATAAACGTTCCCACAAACATGAAAAACAATACGATCACCACCAGAAATACCAGCTTGCCCCCCGGCATCCCCATAAAGAACTGCTGAACCACCACATTCAGGCGGTAGTAACTTAAAAGCTCCCCCAGGGCATTGGCCGTAGCCAGGGCAAACAGTGACAGGGAAGACAGCTTCGCCGTCTCTACCAGGATTCCCGGGATCCTTTTGATTTTGATGCTTTTGTAGAAAAATATTCCGATCAAAAGGGCGTACATGCAGGCAAATGCCGCTGACTCCGTAGGCGTGAACAATCCGCTGACAATCCCTCCGATCAGGATGATGGGAGTCATAAGAGCCGGCAGAGAACCCCAGATCTTCTTTGCAATCTCCTTAGGGGGAACTTTCTCTCCTTTGGGGAAATTCTTCCTCTTGGAGTAAAACACCACCACCGCCATCATGGCAAGCCCCAGAAGAATGCCGGGCACAAGCCCTGTCATAAACAGCGCCCCCGTGCCCACATTGGCGATACCGGCGTACACCACCATGGTGATGCTGGGCGGAATAATGGAGCCCAGGGTAGAGGAAGCTGCCGTAACGCCTACGGAGGTCTTCTTATCGTATCCCTGCCTCTCCATGGCCGGAATCAGAATCTTTCCCACTCCCGCGGTATCTGCCTGGGAAGAGCCTGAGATTCCCGCAAATATCATGGACACCAGAATATTGGCGTGGGCCAGCCCGCCCCGCACATGTCCCACGGCTGCCTGGCACACGTCGATCAGCCGGTCGGAGATAGAGCCCTCATTCATCAGATTGGCCGCCATGATAAACAGCGGAACCGCCAGAAGCGTAAAACTGTTAAGGCCGTTGAACATTTTCGTAAATACCACCGTGTTGGGGATGGTGGGAAGGGACGCGATTCCCACGAAAGACACAAACCCCAGCGCAAAGGAGATGGGCACCCCCAGGGCTACAAATGCCACAAACACCACTACCAGCAGTAACTGCATATTATTCTCCCCCCTTCTTTAATTCCGCCGCATCTTCCACGATCTGTCCTGCCAGGTAAATGGCGGAGGTAATGCCGCACAAAGGCAGACACAGCCATGTAGGCCCCCGGTTCAGCATGGGAAGGCTTACCCATTTGTAATTCCAGAACTGTTTTGTAATCATGACCCCATAGTAAGCCATCAAAACCGAAAAGATAAACATGATCACAGCGATAAAGATGCCTAAAAGCTTTTTCGTGCGCTGATTCTTCATCATATCGCGGATGGACGTAAAGGCAAAATGCTGCTTCTCGTAGACCATAGCCCCGGCTCCCATAAATGCCGCCCAAATAAAGGCGTACATGGAAACCTCCTCCGTCCAGGTCGCCGTGATCCCCACATAGCGGCTGAACATCTGAATCACCACCGTCACCAGGAAAATGGTCAGGAAAACGCCCCCTGCGGCCATCTGGACCTTCTGCATGATTTTCAGAACTTTTTTCATGGCGCCCTCCTTCTACTTCCCGGCAGCGGCCCGGATCATATCCAGCTGTGCCTGCATATGGTTATCCTCCGCAAATTTATCCTGAATAGGAATTGCAATGGCCTTAAACGCCTCAATATCCATATCCTCAAAATTGGTCACCTGCGCTCCGTCCGCGATTACGATCTCTTTCGACTCCTCAAACATCTTCCACGTCACATTTCGGTCTTCTTCCGTGGCAATACGGCAGGCCTCGTCAAACCATCCCTTCTGTTCGTCAGTCAGGCTGTCATAGTAGGCGCCTGTGGTCAAAAACAGACGGGTGGTGTAGTCATGATGGGTTTCCGCAATGTATTTTCCGTTTTCCGTCTTATGATGCTCTTTCAGGCGGAAGCTTGTATAATCATTTTCCGCGGAATCCACAACTCCCTGGGATAATGCCTGATACAGTTCCCCCCAGGCTACGGATGTGGGAATCGCGCCGCAGGCTTTCCAGAAATCCAGCACCACCTGGGCGGTCTGCGTCCGTATGGTCATGCCTTTGAGATCCTCCGGTTTGGTAATGGGTTTCTTTCCGTAATAATCCCGAACCGACGCGCTCCAATACCCCATGATCTTAAAACGGTTTCCGGTCTTCTCTTTTACGATTTCCTTCATCTCTTCTCCAAAATCCCCGTCCATGCACCTGGCCCAATGATCGAAACTGTCAAAGAGATACAGCAGTGAAAAAATATCAATCTCCGGCACGCCGATGGATGTCATAAATCCGGGGGATGCCACCGTCACATTGACCGCTCCCATCTCCAGTTTTTCGATCAGCTCAGACTCGCTTTCTCCCAGCGTCCCGTGATGAAGAGTGGCTGTGGCCCTTCCTCCCGACACCTCCTCCAAAGCCTCCTTAAATTTCTCCGACGCGATCACGTAAGGGTTCTCCAGGGATGTCTGGTTGTGCGCCAGAACCACATTAAGCTCCACTGCCGTCCCGTTTTCTCCGGTTCCCCCCTGCTGTGTGCCGGAACCTCCACACCCGCTTAAAGAACCTGCTGCCAATACCACCGCCAAAATCATTGCCGCCGCTTTTTTCATATCGCTTCTCCTTTTTTCCTTAAAATATGTTTATGATTCAGAGGACATCCTCCGTAACGGTTCAGAGTTTATATAAACTGCTGCCTCCCCCTAGACCATGACCTTCACCACTACCTTCCGAATCTTCATGGGCCGATCCGCCATAACCCCCGGCCTGTGGATATCCCGGGGGAAAAAGACCGTATAGCTTCCCGGCACGGCATGGATAAAGCTCTCCCCTTCCACAGTCTCGTAAAATGTGATGTCATCTTCCGGTCTTTCTGACTCTGCCTTATACGCTCCCGTATCCGGGGCAAATCCCAGCAGTTCTTCCCCGCTTACCAGATACTGCACGTCAATATATTTTTTATGTACTTCCGGCTTCTTCTCCTTTTTGGGAGCCGTCACCACATCGAATACCTGAGCATAGATTTCCCTTCCCTCTATCTCATACTCCCCCGGTTCCATGGTCATAAAATCATGGCTCCTCAGATAGTCGATAGCTGCCCGGATTCTCTCAGGATATTTTCCCGTATCATCCCCCGCATAGATTGATGACGCAATCACGGTTTCTGCCGCCCCCTTTCTACATTGCCAGCACTTCGTTCCACTTCTCCTCCACCACGGGGATTCCGTTCTTTCGGTTATCCAGAATATTTTTCGTCTCCAGCTCTCCCGGATAGTACACTTCCTGCCCCTCTTTCACAGGAACGGAAGATTTTACATCCGCCACGATCTTGTCCACGATCTCATCCGTAAGCTCCACGGAGTTGGCTTTGGTCGGATCGATGGCGATCATGATCTGGGTAAGCCCCACCTCATCCCCAAAGGTTCCGATGGTCTGAACGGAATTTCCGTTGGTCAGTACCGTGGCAATGATGTCCAGGGCAATGGAGATGCCGCTTCCTTTCCAGTATCCCATGGGCAGCACTCTCCAGGTCTTTTCGATCTCTGCCGGGTCCGTGGTCAGATTGCCGTTGGAATCATATCCGCCCGGAACCGGAAGCTGCTGCCCTTTTAAGCGGCAGTCCTCCATCTTCCCGTAAGAAAACTGGGAGACCGCACAGTCGATCACCACATGGTTTCCGCTGCTTCTAGGGATTGCCATGATAAACGGATTATTTCCTATCTTCTTATCCACGCCGCCCCACGCCGGCATATTGGGACAGGTATTGGACCAGCATATCCCGATGCATCCCTGGTCTGCCGCCTGCCATCCGTAGCTTCCGCCCCGCATCCAGTGGTTGTTGTCGCCTAAAGCCACGATTCCGATGCCGTACTGCTTTGCCAGCTCACAGGCTCTGTCCATGGCAATCTTGGCGTTTAACGGGCCGAATCCCCTGTGGCCGTTCCACCGCTCAAATGCGCCCATGGCAAGTTCACATGTGGCCTTGTTGTCCGGATTGATCTCGCCTTTTTCCAGATAGGACACCACTCTGGGAAAACGGTTCAGCCCATGGGAATATACTCCTGCCAGGCTGTTCTGGGCGAAGATGGATGCCGCGTCCTCTGCCCCTTTCTCGTCAAATCCCTTTTTTACCAGCACACGTTTAAACTCTTTTACCATATCCTCATATGAAATTCTTAACATAAGCTGCTTTCTCCTTTTATTTTTATACTTTTGCAATCGATTGTTTTTTTGATGTAAAAAAAAATTATAACCGAATTTTTACCACAATCTTCTTTATTTCCTCTTCCTCCTCGCCCTTCCCCATGCTGCAGAATGGCCTGTGTACATCTTCCGGAAAAAATACCGCGTAGCATCCTTTTGTCATGGCAAGCATCTGTTCCGGACTGTGTGGATTCTCCCTGTAATACAGCGTATCCTTCTCCACAAGCTGATCACTCTCCACCTCATTGTTCCCCAGATCCGGATAGAATCCTATGTACTCCCTCCCTGACAGTACATACTGCAATTCTGCGTAGATTCGGTGGACCTCCGGTCTCTTCTCCCTCCTCTTCCCCGTTCTGCGCTCACAGATCTGAACCACGTACTCTCTCTCGTCTTCCCCGTCCATGGCATACCTGCCTTCATGCATCAAAGCCGCATCCGCGTTTTTGCAGTAATCAATGGCTTTCAGCAGTTTTCTGTTGTAAACCCCTCTGCACAGCTCTGATCCGATATGCCCATAGATCATAGTATCACTCCTTTCTCACATATTGTTTCGTTTCGCAATCGATTGTTTTTATGTATATTTACTATATCACGTTTTTTTCACTTTTTCAAGTTGATTCTTATTGTCATTTTGTACAGTATTTTATTTATTTTATTGTGTATTTCATATAATGAATTTAACTTTTTCGTCTTTTATGTTTCTATCATTTCGATAGTCTACCAATTTTGTTGCAACCGATTGTTTTTCTCTTATAAAAAAAGAACCCCTCACCTGGGCTCTTTCCGTAGCTGCCAGCTTTCTGTCAGCTCTTGAAAATCATGTGCTCTCCCTTTCCACAATCGCCGAAAACAGCATGCTCTTATGCCTGCATGGCCTTCCCTCCAGAGCGGCAAGCAGAATATCGGCGGCCTCTATACTGGTATCCAGCATCATATTGTTCAAGGATGTCAGCTTTGGGCAGCAGATCTCTCCGTACAGGGAATCATCCACTCCGATCACGGCCACCTGCTCCGGAATCTTTACCCCTGCGTCCGTCAGGGCCCGTATAGCTCCCGCAGCCGCCAGATCCTCCCCAAAAATAATGCCTTCCACATCCGGATGATCCATAAGAATCGCCCCGGTCACCGCATATCCGCCCTCCAATGAGGTAGGTTTCTCATAGAGCCACAAATCCCCGCCGGTATGTCCCTTCTGGACCATGGCAGAGATAAACCCTTTTTGCTTTGCCAGGTTGCTGGGCGTATGGTTGGGCAGCACAAATGCCAGCTTTTTGTGGTTTTTCCGATACATCAGCTCCACGCAGTTTTCCACCCCGTCCCGCTCATCCACCAGAACCCCATATACATTGGGCAAATCCAGATATCCGTTGGTAATCACAACAGGAATCCTGGAAAGACAGGTCCGGATTCCGTATGCCACTGCATCAGTCTGAAACGTAGAGCCAACCAGAATCGCCCCATCCACCTGTCTCTGTTCCAGAAGCCGGATGGAATCCACCTTCTTCTCGTCCGTAAAGCCTGTGTTACAGATAAGCCCGCTGTATCCGTTCTCCCGTAGCTTTGTCTCGATATGATATGCGATCTCCACATGATGGGAGTACCGGATATCCTCGACCAAAATCCCGATCATCCGGCTGAAACGGTTCACCAGGCCTCTGGCAGTTTCATTGGGCGTATATCCGTATTCCTCCAGAAGCTGCTGAATGCGCTGCCGCGTCTCGTCTTTGATCCCCGGTTTCTTATTCACCACTCTGGATACGGTGCTGGCAGATACGCCGGCGATTTTTGCAATATCATATATGGTCATATCCGTCCTCCCCGCTTTTTCATTGGCTGTCTGCTATCTACATGTTTCAGACATAACCGACCCCAGGAGCACTACGGCCATTACCGCATATGCGCCTCCATCCCCGCCCTGGGATCTACCCTGTCTCCTAAATTACATGAAAAAACTGCCAGCCAGAGCGTGTTTCCGGAATACTTGATATGAAACCGGACACCTTCGATGCAGCCAAAGGCCGCATTCCTCCCAGAACTGACAGGCATGATTATTATAAAACAGGAAAAACGATTTTTCAATAGGATTTTTCATAGAGAGCTGTTTTGCTGTCTTTCGGTTGGGCGCGCTAACAGCTCAAATAACCTTTGCATTGTTACGCATCCGGCCAATTAGAATCGCCTTTGGCGATGGGCCGGATGCCTGTTGCCATTACGCTTTCCCACGGTCAGCGTGGTAAATGCGCAGACCTGTCCCTACTCCTTAATAAAACGGCTGTCCGTCTCCGGTATCCCGCCCTCGTCAGACACATACCGCTCCACCCTCATATGTAAGTCATACTTTACCCGAAGCTCTGTGATCTTCTCCATCATGGGGGACGCGTGATGCCGGTCAATAGCCTCCTGATCCCTCCAGCCGTCGATCAGCAGCACTGTCTCCGGGTCTGACATAGGGAAAAAATACTCATATCGCAGATTTCCCTCTTCCATGCGGATCTCCCCGGCCGTCCCGCCGGCTTCCATCTCCTCGGCAAACTTCCGCGCATTGCCGTCCTTCCCAGTGTAATAAATATTTACGACGATACTCATGGCTGTTTTCCTCCTGCTATCTTAATAGGAAGATTATAACGGATAAATCACTTAGCGTCAATGCGCGGTCCCTCATCCCTGCGCATCACCTTACATACGTCCTCACAACCGTCTCCACCGTAACCTTCTCCCCCTTCTCAACCCTGTAGGCCACCGCCGGAATGCTCCCGTTGGGATACAGCACATTGGTATTGGGGTCCGCCTCTATGACCACGCCCCTGGCTTTCGCTCCATTTCCCCGCACCTCACATCCCATGGCCTTAAAGCGGACAAACGCCCCGGCGCCCTCCGCCTTCTGCTCATACCCCTCCGTAAACTTCTCCACGGAAAATCCGCAGTCATAGACCGTACACCCATAAGCGCTCTCAATCTCATGAACCCTCCGGTGCCCCTCATCCTCCGGAATCACCGTGCTGGTCACCGTAATCCCGGGAAAAGGCTGCCACGTGCTGATCACCCGGTCCGGCCTCACCTCAAAGAACAGGCTCACCTTCCTGACAAACACATAATCATCCCCATCTATCACAAAAGCCAGCGCGGAGTCCGGCGCATTCTCATGGAGCACGATCTGGCTTCTGGCCACGGAGAAGCCGAACCTGGTGGAGTAGGCAAACTTGGAGTATTTCTCCGGCACATGGCCGTGGCCGTACTTCTCACACACCCCCGCAGGGTACGCGATAACGTCCTTCCCCATCCTGTGTACCAGCATATCCGCCTGTTTCAGCATCTTCACCGTCTCAAGCCCGGGAAGAGGCTCTGCCTTTGCCCTCCAGAACTCATGGTCGTCCGGCAGCGCCAGACACAGAAGGCTCTTCATCCCCCAGTAAGGGGACCCGGGGGCATTGTACCGCTCCGCCATGATCAGGTTGGGATATGCGTACCCGATGGTCAGCACCCCGTCCCTGTCACAGATCTTCTGCCGATCCCACCAGCTTAAATGGCGGGCCAGAATGCCCTTCACCACCCCGGCCGGAATATCCTTAAGGCCTGCAAACACGTAGGCCGACCAGAACGCCGCCTCCCCGAACCGGTAAGCCAGACTCCGCCCGTAGGGCAGCGCCGCCCCGTTCTCATCAAACCAGTAGATAAAATCCCTGGCAAATATCTCCGCTCTCTCCTTAAACCTCAAACACCGCTCCGGCTCCTCCTTTTCCATAGCCGCCGCATACAAAAGCCCGTAGTAGTGCATGGCAAAGGAGATGTAATAATCCTTCTGGGCCGAACCGCCGTCCCGATACCACCCGTCCCCCAGATAGTAGGACTCTATCTTCTCCAGGCCCGAATCCAGCTTCTCCTGGCTGAACCTGCATCCCTGTCTCCTCAGCGCCACATTGACCAGGATCATAAAAAACTGCCAGTTGCAGTCCGGAATTACATACTCATTGATCCCGTAAAGCCACTGAGCCAGATTCCCCTTTGCCTCCCTGCTCAAAGGCTCCCACACCTTCTCTGGCGCAAAAAGGATGCCGCTTGCAATGGCCGCCATCTCCACAAATCTCTGGTCATAATCCGTAAACCCTCCCCAGTATTCCCCGCCGGAAGGGTCCGTGCCCCCCGAAAGCCCTCTCACGTATATATCCTCAAACTCCGGATCCTCCCCGCCTCCTGCCCAGAAAGGAACCAGAGCCCACAGAGGCCTTGAAAATGCCTCCATCTCAATGCTCACCTGGGGATAGGTCACCCCGCTGTCCCCCAGATGAAGCCTGGCTCCCCCCTCACTGTACAGGGGTTTCAAAGGATCCAAAAGCTTATGCATCCAATCCCGAAAATCCTGTTTCGACTCTAACCTCATGACTTCTCCTCCTCATCACTTACTCCCAAAATCTCTCCCACATTTGCCGCTTCGGCTGCTTCCCTGCCTCATGCTCTGGTCCCACCGCAAAACTCTCATGTCTCACTCCCTGATCCTGCCGCAAAACTCCCTGGTCTCACGCCCTGGTTCCACCGCTGACCTTCGCCCTCTGACACATCACAGACCGCTGGCCGCTAAAAAGAAACTCCCGCCTTTAGGCACAAGTCAGCCGCCTACCAGTAAGGATTCCACTTCCCCCAGAGCCTGGTCAACGCCTCCATATAGAAGTAATCCCCCCAGATATTGCACTCATCCACACCCTCCGGCGTGCAGGTATTGTAGGGCGATTTCTTAGAGTAGGTACTGTGCAGCACCAGCCCGTTGGACTCCGCCTTAGACTTCACGGCATAATCCTTCACCACAGACCTCATGATCTTCCCCGCCATCTCCCTGTAACAGGCAGCCTCCTCATCCTCCAGATACTCTGCCATCTCCAGCATCCCGCAGGCCGCGATAGATGCAGACGAAGAATCCCTTGGCTCCCCGGATCCCTCACCAAACTCCAGATCCCAGTAAGGCACCAGATCCGACGGCAGATGCTCCAGAAAATACCCGGTCACATGCCTGAAATCCTCAATATACTCCGCCTTCTTCGTATACCGGTAAGCCAAAGCCGTCCCGTACACACCCCATGCCTGGCCTCTGGCCCAGGCCGACCCGTCCCGATACCCCTGACACGTAGCCCCATGATCCGGCTCCCCGGTCTCCATGTTCATAAAAAAGGTATGCCACGTAGAATAATCCTCCCGAATCACATTGGCGATAGCCGTACGGATATGCTTCTGGGCAATCTCCCTGTACTTTTCGTCCCCGGTCTCCTCCGAAGCCCAGTAAAGCAGCGGCAGATTCAAAAGACAGTCAATGATAAACCGATAATTCTCCGGCTGGTCCATAGGCCCCCAGGCCTGAATAAACTCCCCCACCGGATGGAACCGGCCAATCAGCTGGTCCGCCGCCTTCACAGCCGCCTCCCTGCCCTTCTTGCTGCCGATCAGTTTATATCCAGCCACGCAGGAGGGAGAATACAGAAACCCCATATCATGGTGATCCACCTCCCGCTTCCCGTTGATCCTGTCCAGAAAACTGTCGATCTGAATCTCCCCGGCCTTTTTAAGGGCCCCGGCCTCCCGCTCCAGCCCTTTCCGTTTGGCCCACTCCCACGCCAGCCACACCTGCCCCGTCCAAAACCCGGTAGTCCAGTTCACATTCCCCGTGGCATCATAAAAATTGTCGGTGCTGAACGCCCTCTTAAAAGAGGTAGTAAATTCCCCCAGGTTATCCATAACCTGATCCAGAGCAAAATCCAGAGCGGCCTCAATCTCCGCCCTGTCAATCACAGATTTGTCCTTTAAAAGTAAATCCGTTTTGACGCTCATATGTAAGACACTTCCTTTCTCATGCTTCCTGCATCCCTAAACCTGGGAAAGCGAAACTTTAAGTTCATCATATTCGTGTATTGTTGAGTGAGCAAACCCTGCCCGGCGAATTCTGCTTTCGCCAGGCAGAGAAGGAGAGATGTCCCGGTAGGGTGAATTTATGCCATGGAGATGAGACCAGGGAAACAGGAGGGCTGATACCCG
>CAJUFP010000081.1 GCA_910585645.1 uncultured Hungatella sp.
ACGTCCGGTTCTGTGAGGGGCATACCCCGTAAGGGGTATGTCTACTCGACCAAAGCCCTTAAAAAATGGGGAGCGGCAGATCGGAAAGTCTTGACAAAGGTATCTATCAATCGTATAAGAAGAGGTGAAGATTATGGAGAATGTTACAACCAAGTATTCTGTAAGGGACGGCGGGCATTACACGCCGGGAGTAAAGTATCACGGTGTTTTGTATATTTCAGGGCAGCTTTCCATTGACCCGGACACGGGAAAGCCGGCAGAGGGAGGCGTGAAGGCGGAGGCGGCCCAGGCCCTGAAAAACCTGGATACGGTGCTGACCGCGGCAGGGGTTACGAGAAAACAGGTCCTCCAGTGCAGGGTCTATATTCCCGATGTTGCCTTCTGGGGCGAATTAAACGAGGCCTACAAAGAGTATTTCGGGGAACATAAACCGGCGCGGGTAGTGGTGCCCACCAACCGGCTTTATGGCGGATGCCAGGTGGAGATAGAAGCCGTGGCAGAATGTGAGTAGGGAAAGGGATCATAAAAGGAGGATTCATATGCATTACACAGAATTAGACACCCCGGCGCTGCTGATCAGCAGGCCGATCATGGAGCATAACCTGAAAAGGATGCAGGAATATGCCGACAAAAATAAGGTTGCCCTGCGCCCCCACACCAAGACCCACAAGACCCCGGCCCTGGCGGTTTTGCAGGAACAGTACGGCTGCAAAGGCGTCACGGTGGCAAAGGTGGGGGAGGCCAAGATGATGGCCCAGGCCGGGATAAAAGACATCTTTATTGCCAATGAGATCGTAGGTACACATAAGTACCGCCGCATCCAGGAACTTGCCAGGACCGTTGACATTTCCTTTGGCATTGACTCCATAGCTCAGGCCGCCATGGTGGAGGAGGCCTTTGCAGGCTGTGAGAAACCGGCTCAGGCAGTCATAGAGATTGAGGTGGGGGAGCGCCGGTCAGGCGTTGTGGAGGAAGAGGAGTGTGAAAAGCTCCTGAATTTTCTGAAACAATGCAGGCACATCCATTTAAAAGGCGTGTTCTCCCATGACGGGGACAGTTACGGCGCGCCGGATGTGGAGACGTGCCTGAAAAAGTCGGTTATTGCCCAGGAGCGGACGCTGAAATTTGCCGCCATGGCAAGGGAGGCGGGATTTGATATTACCGTGGTCAGCATCGGATCCACTCCGTCCCTTGCCAACAATTCTCCCATCCTTCCCGGGATCACGGAGATCCGCCCGGGAACCTACATTTTCATGGACCAGTCCCAGGCCAACGCGGTGGGGGATCAGACCTGCTGCGCCGCCACGGTCCTTGCCACGGTCATGAGCAAGCCTACGGATGAGCGGGTGATCCTGGATGTGGGGGCAAAGGGCCTGACCATGCAGAGCAGGCAGGAAGGGATCTGCAGGGTGGAGGGGCTGGGGACGATTCTCGAATATCCCCGGACTCACATTGACCTGATGTACGATGAGCACGCCATTATCTATGACAAGGAATTTCACGACGCGGTGAAGGTTGGGGATGTGGTCAGGATCATCCCGGTCCATATCTGCCCGGTTGTGAATCTCTACGACAGGATGTACCTGATAAATGAGGACGGATCTGTTGACCGTGAACTGGCCGTTGCCTGCCGGGGGAAATTGCAGTAGAGAGAGGAGGGAGAGAATCTGTGAACATGAAGATCGCACAGCTGCAGACAAAGGTGCTGCCGGACAAAAGGGAAAATATCCGGCAGCTGGATGAGAAG
The DNA here is from genome assembly GCA_910585645.1 of uncultured Hungatella sp. GTDB lineage: Bacteria > Bacillota > Clostridia > Lachnospirales > Lachnospiraceae > UBA3402. The sequence goes on from CAJUFP010000081.1 coordinate 1,748, forward strand.
ATGGACGCCATAAAAGGGGAGAGGCCGGATATGGTGACGGTTGGGGAGATGTTTACCTGCCCTTACGACACGGCCAATTTTCCGGTGTACGCAGAGGAGCAGGGCGGTGAGAGCTGGCAGGCCCTCAGCAGCCTGGCAAGGAAATACAGGGTTTATTTATCCGCCGGTTCCGTGGCGGAGAGGGACGGCCAGGGCCATGTGTACAACACGGCCTATGTCTTTGACCGTCAGGGGAACCAGATAGCCAGACACCGGAAAATGCATCTCTTTGACATCAGCGTGGAGGGAGGCCAGAGTTTTCGGGAGTCGGACACTCTGACACCCGGAGATGAGTACACGGTTTTTGACACGGAGTTTGGGAAAATGGGTATCTGCGTGTGCTTTGACTGCCGGTTTCCGGAGCTTAGCCGCCTCATGGTCATACACGGGGCAAAGGTGATCCTGGTGCCCGCGGCGTTTAACATGACCACCGGGCCGGCCCACTGGGAGATCATGTTCCGGCAGCGGGCTGTGGATAACCAGTGTTTTATGGTTGGCACGTCCGTGGCCAGGGATGAAAAGGCAGGTTACCGCGCCTGGGGCCACTCCATGGCAGTGTCCCCCTGGGGGGATGTGATAGGGGAGCTGGATGAGAAGCCCGGGTGCCTTATAATTGAGCTGGATCTGGGGTATGTGGATAAAATAAGAAGGGAGCTGCCCCTTCTGAACGCCAGGAGAACGGACGTATATTCCCTTGAATTTAAAGGGGAAAAATAGTATAATACCAGAGGAAAATCTTGGGAGGGTTTTTCGGAAAAATGCCGGTGTTTTGTCTAGGCAGGCCGTATTAGTTTTTTGCGGGACGGAGCATCAGGCAATCATAACCTAAAAGGAGGAGTTAGCATTATGAAGAAGAGAATGTTGGCGCTTTGCGTCACAGCGGCGGTAGGCATGACCGCCTGCTCATCAGGAGGGGAGGCTGCACCGACCACGGAGGCAGTACAGGAGTCCCAGACCACAGCGGCCGAGACCACCACCGCCCAGGCAGAGACAGAACCGGCCACAGAGGAGGCCGCTTCCGGAACCTTTGAGGGTACGGGCAATGGATTTGGCGGGGAGCTGCAGGTTAAGGTTACCGTGGCTGACGGCAAGATGGAGGATATTGAGGTGGTGTCCCACCACGAAAGCTCCGTGGTGTTCAACCGGGCTCTTCCCATTATCACGGAGCGGATCCTGGAAGCTCAGAGTCCGGAGGTGGACAGCGTGACAGGAGCCACCTTTACTTCCTACGCAGTGAAGGCGGCTGTGGCGGAGGCCATGAAGGAGCAGGGGACAGAGTTTGGAGAGATCACATTTGCCACCCAGGGACCGGCGGTTGAACAGGTTCAGGGGGAGGATGTACATACCCAGCTGGTGATCGTAGGCGGAGGCCCGGCAGGCCTTGGCGCAGCCATCACGGCAAAGGAGAACGGACTTCAGGACGTGCTGGTTGTGGAGAAGCTGGACATCTTAAGCGGCAACGGCAAGTTTGATTTGAATTTTTATGATGTGTTTAACTCCGAGGCCCAGAAGGCCAACGGGGTGGAGGATTCCATCGAGAAGTTTATGGAGGATATGAAGGATGCGGGCAACACGCCGGAGCGGCTTAAGGTGTGGGCGGAAGGCGAGTCTGTGATCGATGCCTGGCTGAGGAGCTTTGGTGTGGAGCTTAACCACAACTACGGCGGAAGAAACCACATGAAGGATAAGGATAACTACGCCGGCGAGGCTATCCAGGACGGCATGGAAGCCCAGGCCGAAAAGCTTGGGGTGGAGATCCGCACAGGCACAAAGGGTACGGACCTGATCTTTGACGGCGACAAAGTTGTGGGCGTGACGATAGAGTCCAAGGCGGAGAAGTACAACATCATGGCTGACGCGGTTATCATCGCCACCGGCGGATTTTCCTACAATAAGGATCTGCTGGCCAAGTACGCGCCTGGCTATGAGGTGTTGAACACGTCCAATCAGATGGGCGCTACCGGCGATTTTGTCCCTGTATTTGAGAAGTATGGATTTAAGCTGGAGCATATGGATACCATCCGGGTGATCCCCACGATCCTGATCCCCTCCAGAGACCTGACCAACAGCGGCGCAGGCAGCGTGTATGTCAACGGAGACGGCCAGCGGTTTGTCAATGAGCGTCTGGGCGGCCTGGACATGGGCAGAGCTATCCTTGACCAGGATGTGACCTGGATGGTGGTGGACACCAAGAAGATTGAGGACAATGCCAACGTGAGGAAACAGGTGAAAGGCGGCAAGTTTATGGAGGCTGCTACCTGGGAGGAGTTAGCGGACCTTATGGGCGTAAACAAGGAGAATTTTGTGAAGACCATTGAGGCCTACAACAAGAACGCCGAGGACGGTGTGAAAGATGAGTTCGGCCACACGCCGGAGCGGGCTCTTCTGCCGGAAGGGCCGTACTACGCCTCCAAGATCGAGTCCGCGGTCCACATGACCAAAGGCGGCGTGTCTGCCAATGAGCACGCCCAGATCCTGCGGGAGGACGGCAGCGTGGTGGACGGACTCTATGGGGCAGGGGAAGTGACCTGGCAGAGCGGCGGGTATTCCCAGTCCGTGGTGTTTGGACGGATCTCCGGGCAGGAGGCAGCGGCTTATATTCAGGGGAATTAAGAGAAGTAAAAAAGCGGCAGGCTGGATCTTTGATCTGGTCTGCCGCTTTTTTGCGTTCACTGCTTTTCTAAAACATGAAATGCTTTTTTATACCCGTCCAGAGAATCAATAAATACTTTCACCGCGTCAAGCTCGGATTCCGACATTTTTTCAATTTCAGCGATCAGCCGTTTTTTGGTAGGAGATAATTCAGGAATATTTGTCTGTGTGGTGTAGCGTTCCCCCTGTCCGGTCAGGATCCAATGGGAGGAATATCCATATACCTGTTCTATCAACAGTGCCAGTGCTTCGGACAGATTATTGCGCTTTCCATTTAGCATATTTGACACATAACTTTCCGTGACTTTGATGGTTCTGGCCAGATCTTTTTGTTTGATGTGCTGTTCGTCAAGTATAAGCTGAAGACGGTCTTTTAATTCCATAGTATCACCTCCAGATAAGTATAACAAATAAACTTTTCTCAGTCAAGAAAAATAGAGTTGACTACTTATCTTAGAAATGATATGCTTATCTTAGATAAGAAAGGAGGAAGGAAGCATGTGTGGAGAGAAACAAAAACAGATCATTGACAGTGTGTTAAAGATGACTGATAGTGAGGCGGATCTTCTGGCAGTGTTCCTTGCCGGATTAAGGGCGGGAAGACAGACCAGGGAGAGGGAGACAGCAGAAGCTATGCAGTGTACGTCTGAGGGAAAGACGGCGTGACCTTGCTCTATTTCGAGAAGAGAAGAAAAATTCTTATACTGCCAGAAAAATCCATGTAGGAGAGCGCGATACCATGACAAATTACGACTATCTGTATAAAAAAGAATACTACGGCGAAAGTCTCTATAAAAACTATGAAGTAAAAAAGGAATTAGGCTATCAGGTGATCAAAAACGGAGTAATCCTGCCCTACAGACAGACGGACCAGGGGCCGGGCGGAGGTGTTTTAGACGGCAAAGGCAGGTTTATTGGCAGCACCTCTCTCCATGACCACTGCGGCTGCGGGTATGAGTTTTCCAAGGTGGAAAGGCATGTAGAGTCAACGGTGATCTATCTTGGAATGTTCCATGATATCTGGGGCCACTGTCTCACGGATAATATCCGGCGGCTGTGGTTTTTAAACTCATCCGCGTACATAGAAAAGTTTGGCAGATGCAAACTGGTATTTGTCCCAATGGAGCAGTTTACTTTTGGGGAGAGCAACCGAAAGCTGCTGGAGATTTTGGGAATTTGCCCGGATGATTTGCTGCCAATTACCAAAATCACACAGTATGGAACCATCATACTTCCGGACGAATGTTTTTTTACACCTGACGGGGATCTGCGCTATTTTACTGCCCAGTACCGGGAGATGATTGACCGAATCAGGGATTATGCCATGGAACACAGAAAGCCGACTCCCTATAAAAAGGTTTATTTTTCTTACAGAAATTATACGCATTTTAAGCAGTTTGGCGAGGAACGGCTGGAGCGGTATTTTGGCTCAAAAGGGTATCAGGTGCTGTATCCGGAGAAGATGACTTTTGAGGAGCAGCTGAATGTTCTGATAAACTGCGACAGCTTTGCCTCCACCATTGGTTCCTGTTCCCATAACATTCTCTTTTTAAGGGATCATACAAAGGTGATATTGATTCCCCGGGCCAATTATCTGACGGGGTATCAGCTGACCGTGGATCAGGTTCATGAGCTGGATATCACCTATATTGATTCCTCTTTGTCGCTGTTTGCAGCCAGGTTTCCGTGGGAAGGGCCCTTTTACTTTTTTGTCAGCAGCAGGCTGATGGATTATTTTAAGGATGACAGAAAAAGAGACCGCAGGTATTGGATTGAGAACTTTAAGGGGTTTAAGTGGTATGCCATTCATGGTCTTAATTATGGAAGAGGGGCCAGCGGGAAGGTCTATGAATATTACAGTGAGACGGCAGCCGCGTGTCTGGAACAGTTTAGCCAAGCAAACAGGTGGACCAGGGCGAAACGGGTGGCGATGAAAGGGTTTATCTTTGGGGGGCGTATGGCTGGGAAACTGAAGTTTCTAAAGTTTTTAAAGTTTCCAAAGTTTCCAAAACCTACGGAGGCAGGAAGACGCAAAGGCGCGCAGGCAGTGGTGAACCGATGAGGAGTTGTGGATGAAAAGCGGCGGGAAAAGAATTTGTAAGATTATCATCTATATGGGGCTGTTTTTCCTGGTTCTGTTTATCCATATGCCATGGGATATTATCAGCGACGACGCGGTAAATCTCCAGCTGGAATTGTCGTGTTCCCAGTATTTTATGAGACAGTGGAGGGAAAACGGGCGGTATTTTACGGATACCCTGGCGTACATTTTTTTAAACGGGCCTTTTGTGGTATGGAAGCTGTTTGATTCGGTTCTCTATGTATTGCTGGCAATGATGACGGCATATCTCTTTGGGGATGATGTGATGTGGGACCTGGCGTGCTGCGGGATGGTGGCGTTATTTCCTTTTGAGTATATGATTAGCGCGGGGTATATTGCAACCTCAGCTAATTACATGTATCCGGTTTTTTGTGTGGTACTTGTCTTTTTCTGTTTAAAGAGAATCTATGTGGAGAAGGGAAAGGCATGGGAGATCGTCTGTATTGTTTTGGCAACCTTGTACGGCACGAACCATGAGCAGGCAGGGATTGCCCTGATATGCAGTCTGGCCTGTGGGGCGGTCTTGTGGAGGACATGGGGGGAGAGGAAAGGAGCGGAGTTTGGCAGGATCCTGTACGGGGAATTAGGGTTTGCGCTTCTGTGTTTTGGCATCAGCTTTTTCTCACCGGGACATTTGGCGCGGATGAAATCTACCATAGAGATGGAGGCGTGGCTGCCGCAGTACGCGCAGTGGAGTCTGGTTACTAAGGTTTATCGGGGATATACCAGCACTGTGGCGGTGCTGCTTTTTCAGAGACAGGATTTGGTAACGGTTTTTCTGGTTCTTGTGGCCGCCCTTTCTTTGAGAAAGAGATTTTGGGCGGGGATGGTCCCTCTGGTTACGGAGATGGCGGTGAAATGGGCTGGGTATGACCGGTTTGTCGTGTTTTTCCCATACTCCCGGGGAATGCCGGATATCGATTTGCTGGAACATGGGGCGGGGCCTTGGGTTACCTTGGTGTTATCGGCGGTGATGATCGGGGGGACGGTTTTTAGTCTGTATCGGGTCGTGGAACATAAGAGGAGGCTTGGGGTGGTGTATGGGCTGCTTTTTATTGCCGCCTGTACGAGGGAGATGATGGGATTTTCCGCAACTATCTACGCGTCGTCATTCAGGACGTTTACCTGCAGTCTTTTTGCTGTAGGAGTGTGCGGGGTGGTGTTGATGAAGGAGTGGGTGGAAGGGGGGAGGGGCTATGTATTTGGAGATGAAAAAGAGATTGTTTGATGAGATTATCCATAGTTCTTCCGGATTTGGATATGAGACAGGCGGATTTGTGGGTGTTTGTGGTAATAAAATCTGCGTGTGGGCTTTTGATGAGGGAGTTAGAGGAGCGCGGGAAGGAGTCTATTGCCCGAATAAGAATAGGTTCTATCTTATGATCAGCAGCTGGAGGGAGATAGGAGTTACTTGTTTGGGGATCGCGCATACACACCTGAATGGCAATCCACAGTTATCCCAGGGGGATGTTCACTATATAAACTCTATTTTTGATAGGAATGGGAATTTAGAGAAAATGCTTTTTCCCATAGTGATTCCTGATAAAGAGATTCATGTTTACGGTTCCTGCCGAAAGGATGGGGAGGTTTTGATTCAGTTGGTTCCACTAAAAATTATATAAACAAGGAGGAAAAAGAAATGAAAGGTAAGAAAGAATGGGAGATTGTTTTGCCGGAGGGGCAGCTTTGCGGCCATAACTGCGGAGATGGATGTATTTACTGGGAGCCTTATAAGAGAGATAGCAATGGAAGGCAGTATTGTAATCATTATGGAACGTATTACTATCCGTCTGAAAGGCAGGGATGTCTTAGTTTTAAAAAATAAAGGAAGTATGAAACCTTAAAGATTTTAGTATTAATCTGACAGTATATGTTCTCCCAACTTGGATTTACTTCAATACAGGAAGTCATCTAAGATGGGAGAAAAATGCTGACAGAGATTATTATATTAGATAAGAGGGAGAATTATGCGAATGACATATTTTGGAACAACAAAGGAAGAGGAAGTAAGAAGAATAAAAGATTTATGGAAGAAATCTTTATTGGTTTTTATTGCAGTTGGCGTGTTAATGGTGGTGGCAGAGGGAAGTATCCTGGCGTTTTTAGGCGGTATCGTGCCGTTCTTTCTGGTTTGGGGATTTCAGGCATGTTTCTCTACAGCAGGAGGGATCATTAGTTTTATAACAGATTTAATACCTATTGAGATACTTAAATTTATAGCTAAACTGCTTGCGTTCTGTTTTTTTGGTACATTTGTCGGGATGTTTTATTTTGTTTTAGGGAATATAAAACTTTATTCAATTATGAAGAATTAGGATTTGAGCCTTTTGATTATTAAGGGAGGAGCTGCACTATGTATTGTAAAAAATGCGGAAAAGAAATGGAAGATGATGCGAAATTCTGCAAATTCTGCGGAACTGCTGTGGAAGGAGGGAGAAGCTTTGCCAGACCAGATATAAAAATTGATGTAAAAGGGAACTTTCTCTGGACGGCGGCCGCGTTTTTTGTGATCCTATGGCAGGGGATGAAGCCCTGGATAAAGATAGATCTTCCGTTTATGGCTACAATGGAGATACAGTGGTATAAGATTTTTAAAATATTCAAAAAGATTCAGGAGTTTGCAGGAAGTATAGCATATGGTTCCGAAGGGCTGGAATTGTCAGGCTATATCTTCATAGGCATGATACCGTTTCTTTTATGGGCAGCGGCCGGTTTGTCAATCTTGTATGCAGGGTATCTGCTCTATAAGAAGGAACGCAAAATAAAGGTATTTGGCGCCGCAAAACGGGCTGTGAAACTATCCATGGCGGCTTCAGCATTATCCATAGCAGTTCTTCTGTGCCTGGGCATTTTTCTTTCGGCAGAAATGAGCGGAATTATTGATCTGAATATTATTAGGCCTACCAGAGCTAACTATATTGTATTTATTGTTTCATTTTTAGATTGGAAAATATTGATACCCAGATATCAGAGAGAAATGGATGGAACCTTATGAAAAAAATCAAAAGGACAGTCGTATACTTCATTATACTGCTTTTGATCTGCGGGTGTGAAAAGACTAAGACTATAGAGCAGCAGATAGTTGAACAGATGGAATTGGGAGAGAAATACTTATTAGAACAAAGGTATGAGGAGGCTATCGTTGTTTTTAATAAGGCGATAGAAATAGAACCTCAGAATATAGTTTTATATGAGAGACTGGCATATGCCTATTCCTTGCAGGGGAATGAAGAAAAAATGCTGGAAACTATATACAAAGGGATTATAATTGTCCAGGAATTAACAGGAGAAGAAAGGGAAAAATTTGTTGCTTATGCGGAAGAAATTCTTTTAGAAATTATAGAAAATTACAAGCAAAAGGGAGATTTAGATAAGGCGATTGAGATAGCCGAACATGGTAAGGAAATCAGTGAAGTCATAAGCGAGAAGTTGGAAGAATTGATTCGTAAAAAGAAGGCGGAAGAAAAAAGAAAATATATTTTTGAAGAAGGGGAGGAATTGTTGGAGCAGCTGTATCAGGCAGCACAGAGTGAAGATTATTCAAAAATTTCACTTTTAATTTCCAGTGAAGAGGCGGATACCATTATATGGAGCAATCTGGGTATTGATGACAGTATTTCATATCCAGAGGATAATGGAATTCAAATGCAAATTTATATTAAGCCAGTATATGATGACTCGGTATATGACGAAGAGAGGGGATACTGGTATTTGGGCACGGGAGTATACTATGGCAATTTAGTGAACGGAAAAAAAGAAGGAAGTGGTTGGGCAATACTTAATTTTGCCCCTGAAGATAGCCCTGGTTCTTATCAAAAGTTTGACGGAGAATGGAAAAATAACGCGCCCAATGGAAACGGGGAACTGATATCTGTCAATATAGTGGAAGAGAGACAGGAAAGAATCGTGGGGAATTATACAGATGGGTTGGAGAATGGCCATATGGTAAATGTTTCATCTAAGCCTGATATAGTCATTCAATGGGATTACGATTCCATAATGGGAGTACGCCAAAAGAAGGGAGAGGATTTATATGGTGATGGTTCCTATGTGTATTCCTATGGCATTTATTTAGATGATGAACATAAAAATGAAACGGGGAATCCAAGTGCCTCTGTACGTGAAGGAGTAAAATGTGGAATTCCAGGGTGGAGTACAGAGTGATATGGCGTAGCTTTATTCCAGGGATGAATTTGGTATCGAACTATTGGACTGCGCGGTTTTGGAATTTGCGACTGTGAGAGAGGTTGATAAATTTAATGGGACCGGGTTTGAGGCGGCGGAGATTGGGGATGTGGTGGTTTGCGGGTACTGCCCAATGAGCGGCTGTCCGGGGCGCTCCGCATAATGCGGGACGCCCTTTTTTAGCTACGCCCTATAACTTTTTAGCATATCCTCATACTCTACCAGCGTCACATTCCCCAGTTCGCCTGCTTTTTTCATACAACCCTTGGTAAAGCCGGACTTGGAAAACAGAAAATAGTGTACCGCGCTGTACGAAAACAGCCGGCTGCGGTGGATCAGCGTTTCCAGCACGCCCAGGTCAACCCTTTCGTTTGTCCACTTGCACTCGCCAAAAAGGGCAGTGGTTTTATCCTGTTCGCCCAGAATGTCGATCTCTGCCTGCGCCTTTTCGATGGGGTCATTGCCCCACCAGCGGCCCAGAGCTGTGAACTCCACAGGAGATTTACCTTCCAGCAGCAGTTTCCAGAGGTATTGGCTGCAAATCTCCTCAAACACTCGCCCCATGTAGTGATCGAGCTGCGGCGCAATGCGCTGGTAGACCAGATCAGCGGCTCCACGGGCGATTAAGGAATTATTCTGCAGTACAAAGCGATGCCAGAAGCGGAACATATTATCCTCGATCGCGTACAGGGACTTGCGGGAGGCTTTCTCCCCGTAAGGCGTCTCTTTCTGTACGATTCCCAGGCTGATGAGATTCTTGATGTAGCTGGCGCAGACATTGGTATCCTCCCCCACTTTGTTTGAAATCTCTGACATCCGGGAAGCCCCTGCGGCAATGGCTGTAATGATTGCCGTGTAAATAGCCGGTTCCCGCACCTCCTGTTTCAGAAGATTGACCGGCTCCTCGTAGAGAAAGGAAATGGGATTGAGAAAGGTATTTTTGATGTTTTCCTCAATGCTGAGACGGTCATTGATCTGCAGCAGATATTGCGGTGTTCCCCCTACGATCCCGTAGGCTAGCGCCTTGTCCTCACCCTTGAAGTGACTGAAATAGCGGCAGGTTTCCTCAAAATCAAAGGGAAGCAGTTTCATCTGTGCTGTGCGCCGGCCATAAAGCGGGGCCTTGTAGGCCAGCACCTGATCCTCCATATAGGACATGGACGAGCCGCAGAGAATCAGCATCAGCCGGGAGGTATCTTTATTTTTGTCGATCAGCAGCTGCAAAGTAGAAGCCAGACTTTTAGAGGAGCGGGCCACATAGGGGTACTCGTCCAATATAAGAACAACCCGTTCCATTTCTGCCAGCTTGAACACATATTCCAAAGCCGCCTGAAAGGACAAAAAGGAGTTCTCCGCCGCAATGCCGCTGGCATATTCCAGGATGCTCTTGCTGAGGTTTTCCAGGTTCTGCTTGGCGTTGCTCTCCACGCCCATAAAGTAAATGGCTTTTTTGCCCCGGATAAACTGGGTCAGAAGAGCCGTCTTTCCCACGCGGCGGCGGCCATACACAACAGCGAACTCAAACTTGCCTGATGTGTATAGCTGCTCCAGTGAATTCAGTTCTCGCTCTCTTCCAATAAACATAGGTACACCTCCGTTTCTCTGCTTTCAGTATACTATATCAGTCACAAATTAGTCAATCACGATTTACTAAAGATAATCCCACTAAAATTTCGTCATCAGATATGTTTTTCCGGCTCTGTGAAAAGTAACACCCGTGGTAACCGTTCAGATAGGTCTGCGCGTTTACCGCGCTGACCGTGGGAAAGCGTAATGGCAGCAGGCATCCGGCCCATCGTCAAAGGCGATTCTAATTGGCCGGATGCGTAACAGTTCAAGGGTCATCTGAACTGTTGACACCCGTGGAATACGTCTCCGGCGCGGGGCGATGTAAGGGGTTGCAATTTGTTTATTTCTATTGTATAATGGCTACCAGAAATTCTATGCAAATTATGGCAATTCGGCTGGTTCGGATGGCTGTAGATAATTCAGACAGGAAAAAATGCACAAAATTTAAGGACACAATGGCAAAGGAGGATTTTTGGTATGGAAGAGCAGCTGATATGGAAGGATGAGTTCAATATAGGGATAAAGATCATCGACGACGAACATCAGAGACTTTTTCAGATTATCAGCAAACTTTTTGTCTTGGGAGGGGAGGAAGAGAAGAGCAGGCGGGCATGTCAGGAGGGAATTAAATATTTTAAAACCCATGCGCTGAAGCATTTTGACGACGAAGAGAAATACATGGAACTGATCGGTTATGAAGATCTTGAGATGCATCGGCGTTTACATAAAGGATTCAGGGAGGATACCCTTCCGGCGCTGGAGAAGGAACTGGTGCGGGAGGATTACTCTCCTGCGGCGGTGAGCCATTTTCTGGCAGTCTGTGCCGGATGGCTGATCGGTCACACCCTGACGGAGGATATGGCTATTGCGGGGGAGAAGATGAGCAAGTGGACAGGCCTTCTGCCTGAGGAGGAGCTTGCCGCCATGGAAGGGGTGATCCTTAAGCTTCTAAAGAATATGTTCCAGCTGAAGGCCCAGGTCATCAGCAGCGCCTACGACGGGGAGAAGTTCGGAAAAGGGGTATATTACCGCCTGGTCTACGGCAGGGAGCAGGATGATAAAAAATGGGAGATTTTTCTGGTCTTTGAGGACAGCATCCTGATCAACACTGTGGGGAAACTGATGGGAATCAAGTCCGACAAGCTGGACATCGTGCTGCTTAACGCGGTCAGATACACGGCCAGTCAGTTTGTGAGGCGTGTGATGAACCACTATCCGTCCATTGATTCCTACGACATGACAGAGGAGAATCTTCTGACTTATGAGCAGTTTCATGATATTTTTGAGAAGAAACGTCCCCAGGTCAGCCTCTTATTCGGCACGGATCAGGGATATTTCTCGTTCTGTGTCATTGCGCCCCATCTGATTGAGAGCGGTATCGGGACGCCCCTGGATGCCAGCAATGCCATGACGGAGATTGAAAAATACCTTCTGGAGAAGGAGAAGAATACCAAGCGGAAGATTCTTATTGTGGACGATTCCATCACCATCCGTAGAGGGATAAAGCAGCTGCTTTTCGAGAGTTACGATATGGCGGAGGTGGGCTCCGGCGTGGCCGCCATCCGGGCTATCACCCTGGACAGGCCGGATCTGGTTCTTCTGGATTATGAGATGCCGGTGTGTGACGGAAGGCATGTGCTGGAGATGCTCCGGTCGGAGCGGGAGTTTGCGGATATTCCGGTTATCTTTCTCACCAGCAGGGATGACAAGGAGAGCGTGCAGAAGGTGCTTTCCCTGAAGGCGGACGGATATCTGTTAAAATATCTAAAACCGGCGGAGATCAAGAGGCGGATTGATGAGTATTTCAGGACAAAAGAGGCTTAAGAGCTGTCTTACGGCAGTTCTTTGCCGTTATAGTTCGGGATATGACATGTGAATTTGGTATCAGACAATAAAATGGCGTTAACAAAAAGCAGGTGGTCATCAGGAGAGAAGTCCTCTCGTTGTGACCATCTGTTTTCCTTATCTCCTCTCACAAGCAAAATTTACCCAGACAGCACACAAATTTTCTCGGGTAAAAACAGGATTCGTTGTATTTCTATATATTCCCATGCAGGGGTAAGAAAGGGTTGCGCTTCCTAAAAAAATCCTTTATAATTCTACTATCAGACAAATCCTTTTTGAAAGAAGGAGGTGAGAAAATGGCGGTAGAGGAACAAAAACAGATCGCCATTGATTACTATGTCAATTTAATGAGGATAAAGGCTCATGAGACCGGCGAAAACAAGGAGTTGGATTATCAGATAAAAGTGGCAAGAGTAAAACTTTCAACCTTTAGCATTGACACGTCGGAACTGGAATTTTGATCGGAAGAAGACGGCAGACGCTCTCTGTGTGGGAGATGGCGCTGCCGTCTTTTGACAAGAATCTATATGGAAGAAAGGGGCGTAGACAAACATGGCAAGAATCGTGGGTATTGGACATCAGGATTTTACCGATCTGATCACAAGCGGCTGTTTTTATGTGGACAAGACAGCGTTCATTCGGGAGTGGTGGGAAAATCAGGATGTGGTTACATTGATCGCCCGTCCCCGGCGTTTTGGCAAGACTTTGAATATGAGCATGCTGGAGCGTTTTTTTTCTGTGGAATACAGAGAGCAGGGGGAGATATTTGAAAGTCTCTCTATATGGGAGGATGAAAGGTATCGGGAACTTCAGGGGACTTATCCGGTGATTGCCGTCAGTTTTGCTGATGTGAAAGAGGTGTCTTTTCCCGCGGCGAGAGACAAGATCTGTCAGATTATAAAAATGGTCTATGGAAAATATCGGTTTTTGCTGGATGGGGATGTTCTGGGAGAGGATGAAAAGGAAGATTTTCGTAAGGTCTCTGCCGATCCGGAAAACAGCGCGATCACGCTGTCCTTAAAGATGCTGTCCCTTTATCTGTCCCGATATTATGGAAAGAAGGTGATCATTCTTCTGGATGAATATGATACGCCTATGCAGGAGGCCTATGTAAACGGATATTGGGATGAAATGACAGCTTTTATCCGAAGCCTTTTTAATTCGACTTTTAAAACCAATCCATATCTTTTTCGGGCGGTTATGACTGGAATTACAAGGATCAGTAAGGAATCCATTTTTTCGGATTTAAATAATCTGGAGGTTGTGACTACAACTTCTGAGATATATGAGGACTGCTTTGGATTTACACAGCAGGAGGTATGGAACGCGCTGGAAGAATATGGCCTGTCTGCTCAAAGAGAGTCGGTAAAAGCCTGGTATGATGGTTTTGTTTTTGGTAAGGAAAGGGATATTTATAATCCCTGGTCAATCATCAATTATCTGAAAACCCAAAAACTATCCAGTTATTGGGCCAATACCAGCAGCAACAGCTTAGTGGGAAAGCTGATCCGGGAAGGGAGTCCGGAAATAAAAGAGACCATGGAGGATCTTTTGAAAGGCCAAAAACTGTGTACGACCATTGATGAGCAGATTGTTTTTAGCCAGTTGGAGTACAGCGAGAGCGCTGTGTGGAGCCTGTTTTTGGCAAGCGGATATCTGAAGGCGGATAAGTTTTGGTTCAATGAAGAATTTGGGATAGAGGAATATGAACTGAGTTTAACCAATAAGGAAGTCCGCATTACATTTGAAAAGATGATACGGGGGTGGTTTGGGCGGTCGGTGAAGGAATATAATGGATTTATCAGGGCGCTGTTGCAGGGCAATACAAAAGAGATGAATGCTTATATGAACCGGATCGCCCTGACCACATTCAGCTATTTTGATACCGGAAACCACCCGTCAGGATCAGAGCCGGAACGGTTCTACCACGGATTTGTATTAGGGCTTATGGTGGAGATGGCTGACCGGTATGTGATCACGTCTAACCGGGAGAGCGGGTTTGGGAGATATGATGTGATGTTAAAGCCCCGGAAAAACGAGGATGATGCGTTCATTCTGGAATTCAAGGTCTATGACCCTGACGAGGAAAAAAGTCTGGGAGATACTGTGAAGGCGGCTTTAAAGCAGATTGAGGATAAGAATTATAGATCAGCTTTAATAGCAGAAGGCATTCGTAAAGAGCGGATTCGCGCGTATGGTTTTGGATTTAACGGGAAGAAGGTTCTTATTGGATAGAGAGGAAAAAGTAAGGAGCGCGGCAGAATGAGGTATCTCTTTTTGTATTTTATCGTTCCGGCAGTTCTGTGTTTTTTAGTGCAGAGTATTTTATGCCGTAAAGTGGACAGGGGGATCCTGCGTCACGGCGCCCTTATTTTTGTCATGATTCCCATGGGGGTGGGAGGCGTCAGGCTTTTTACGGGGCACAACGATATGTTCGGCGGACTTGGCGTCATGGGGGCAGTTCTCTGGATGGCGGGAGCATGCTCCGCGGCTTTTGGGTATGGGGCGGCATGGCTCTTATTCCTTGTGTCAAAAAGGAGAAAAAACAGGAGTCGGAAAGAATGAGGCAAGTTATGAAGAAAAGAATGATTCTAGTCATGGCAGCTGCGATCATGGCAGCGGCCGGATGCGGGACTGGGGATGTGGCTACCAAAACCATAAATACCTCTGCCGATGAAACAGAGTCAAAGGATTCGGAAGAGGAAGTTTCCTCAAGGGAGTTAAATTCCGAAGACAGAGATGGTTCCGCAAAGGCGTATGAGATCAAAACGCCGGTGCAAAATCCGTATACCTGGCAGGAATATACGGTCACACTGCCAGAGGAATGGATTGGGCGTTGTATAATAGAGGAGAATGAATCCGGTTTTTCAATCTACCAGAAAGCCTCCTACGAAAAGAATGATGCCACAGGATATGTCTGCGGATTTTTCCATGTGAAAGAACCTGTGGAGTATGACCACGGCAAGATGATCATTGCCTATACAGACGACGGAACACTGTATTATCTGGCTCAGCCCACAGATGTTCCCTGCGATACGGATGATGAACAGACTGCCGGAGAATATATCCGAATGTGCCAGCAGGTGCCGCAGCTGAAGAATTCCTTAAGCATTAATGCTTCCGGGGTTCACGCCAATGCGGACGAATACATGCTTCCAACCAGCAGCATTCTTAAGCTGGACCCGGAAGTGCTGGCGGGGCTTTCGGACAATGGGCTGTGGATCGCGAGAAATGAGATATACGCCAGACATGGCAGGCAGTTTGCCAATGATTACCTGCAGCAGTATTTTAACCGATGCACCTGGTATAAAGGCGAAATTTTGCCCCGGGAATTTCAGGAAAATCTTTTGAACCGGATAGAAAAGGATAACTTACAGCTATTGAATGCTGCCGAAAAAGAATACGATAGACAGCATCCCTATCCCAAAACCTATGAGGCGTCTGAAACTGCTGCCGTAGATTTAAACGGTGACGGCAGGGCTGACGAGATCACCTATCAGGTTTCAGAGCAGAATAGCGGAGAATTTCTCTGCGAGATTATTGTCAACGGAGAAACGTATTCTGCCAATGAGCTGTCCTGTTCCCAAGAGGATATGGTGATGACGAATCCAGCCATGGACTTCTTTTTTATCTCGGATATTCTTGAAAATGACGGTATGTTGGAGGTCGCCGTGGTTGACGAAGGGCCAAGTGAAGATCCGATTACCTATTTCTTTCAGTATGACGGTGCATTGTCCTGTATCGGACAGGTTCCGGGGATTCCCTTTGGGGAGATGAACGGCGGTTTTAACGGCTTTAACGGCATGGGCAATATTACCGGGCAATCGACCACTGACCTGATAGAAACGGCCTGTCTCCAGGATAATCGGTGGTATGACGGGACCAACATCATAGATTTAGGTATACCATGGCGTGATTTTCTTCCATCCTTTAGCCACGCCTTATACGAGGATCTGCCCGTATACTGCGAGTGGGATGTGATGTCCGCCACTACCGTAATCCCGGCCCAGGAGGAAGTTTTTTTCCTGGGTACTGACACAAAGCAATGGATCCTGGTAAAAGGCAAAGACGGGAGCCAGGGTTATATGCTTGTGGAGGATGGAACTATCGCGCAATTGGGCAAGCCGGCCCAACAGGTCTTTTCTGATCTGCGATTTTTTGATTAAACCTGCCGCCGTCTTTTTAGAAGAGGAAAAATTTACCGAAATGGTGGACAAATCTTTGCCGCTTCTAGATTTTTTATGGTAAGATGTCCCTATGAGAAAGGAGATGAAGGGTCATGGATCTTCACACTCTGATCCGGTCAAAGGACTACGACTTTTTGCGGGATCACCCCCGCCTTGGTAAGCGGATCATGATCCTGGGGCCGGGAGGAAGCTATGCCTACGGCACCAACAATGAAAACAGCGATATTGATATTCGGGGCATTACTTTAAATACGCCCTCGGATCTTTTAGGCCTGACGGAATTTGAGCAGTATGAGGACAGGGGGACAGATACGGTCATCTACTCGTTTAACAAGATGGTCCGCCTTCTTTTGGAGTGCAATCCCAACACCTGCGAGATCCTGGGGCTGGATAGAGAGGATTATCTGATGGTCTCTGAACTGGGGCAGGAGCTTTTGGATCACCGGAAGCTGTTTTTGTCAAAGCGGGCGGCCAAATCTTTTGGCGGGTACGCGGGGGCGCAGCTTCGCCGCCTGCAGAATGCCATTGCCAGGGATTCTATGCCCCAGACGGAGAGGGAACAGCACATCTTAAACTCAGTGCGCAATGCCCTGGCGGATTTTGCCAGGCGGTATGAGTCCTTTGAGAAGGGAAGCATCCGGCTCTACATTGACAGGGCGGAGAATCCCCAGCTGGAGACGGAGATCTTCGTGGACGCCAACTACCGCCATCTTCCGCTGCGGGACTATGAACACATGTGGGCCGGCATGCACAATGTAGTCAAGGATTATGAGAAGATCGGGAAGCGGAATAAGAAGAAGGATAATAACCATTTGAACAAACACGCCATGCACCTGATCCGGCTGTTTATGATGGGGATCGACATTCTGGAAAAGGGGGAGATCCGCACCCGCAGAAGGGAGGATCTTGGGCTTCTTTTGAAGATCCGGTCCGGCGGATTTCAAAAGGAGGACGGCACTTTTTCCGGGGAGTTTTACGATATCCTGGCTGACTATGAGGCGCGGCTTGAAAGGGCTACGAAGGAGAGTGCTCTTCCGGACGGGCCGGATATGGAGAAGGTGGAAGAATTTGTGGAGAGCATGAACCGCAGGGCGATAGAGATCAGAGGGTAAGATGTGGCTGGAGGCCGATAGCGTTGACTTAAGCTTGTCGCCGGCCCCATAGGAGCCATGTGCTGTCAGGCAAAAGCAGGATTCACTGAAATGAATAACATGGTTGGAGACAGGATGAACAGAAAGAAAGGCGGTGGGTTAAGATGGCCGGCGAGAAGATTGTCCGGAAAAAGATGGCCGACGAGGAGATTGCCCGGGAAAGTATGAGCAGAGAGGAGACCGCCTGGGAAAGTATGATCAGAGAGGAGATCGCTGGGGAAGGTATGGTAAGAGAGGAGGCCGCTAGGGAAGGTATGGCCAGAGAGGAGGCCGCCCGGGAAAGTATGACCAGTGGGGAGATTGCCCAGGAGAAAATCGCCCGGGCGATCCGGGAGAAGCTAAGGGAGATTGAGGAGAGGGAATGTGTAAAGATCTTGTACGCCGTGGAATCGGGAAGCCGGGCCTGGGGATTTGCCTCCCCGGACAGCGACTATGATGTCCGGTTTATCTATGTAAGAAGACCGGAGGAGTATCTACGGCTGGATCCGAAGCGGGACGTGATCCAATGGCAGCTGGATGCGGTTTTTGATGTCAATGGGTGGGATATCCGAAAGGCGCTGATCCATTTTCACAAAAGCAGTACAACCGTTTTTGAGTGGAGCCGTTCGCCTGTCGTGTACTGGGAGAGCCCCTGGTGGAGGCAGGTTTATGAGGCGGCGGAAGGATATTTTCAAGTGAAGCCTGCGTTGTACCAGTATTATGGGGTGGCAAAGAGTACATACAGCCAGTTTCTTCTGGGGGAGACGGTGACGTATAAGAAGTATTTCTATGCTTTGCGGCCTCTGTTGGCATGCCGGTATATCTGGGAGCATGGATGCCCGCCTCCGATTGTGTTTGAGGAGCTGATGAGAGAGGAGCTGCCCGGGGAGCTTCGGCAGGCTGTCGGGGAGCTGGTAGAGAGAAAGAAGAAGACTTTGGAGGGGGATGTGCAGATGCCTCTGCCGCGGATCCAGAGGTTTCTTGAGGAAGAGCTGGAGATCTGGAAGGCGCGGGCAGGGGAGAAGGCGGGAGAGCCAAAAAAGGACTGGCAGGCCTTGAACCAGGTGTTTTTTCGATTAATGGAGATGTGGAGGGAATCAGATGAAGTTATTTATCAGCGCGGATATTGAGGGAACCGCAGGGATCGTCAGCTGGAAGGAGACTGCCCCAGGGGATCAGTACGGGTATTTTGCGGGGCAGATGACAAAGGAGGTGGCGGCGGCCTGCGAGGGGGCTGTGGCAGGAGGCGTATCGGAGATTCTGGTAAAGGACGCCCATGATTCGGCGCGGAACCTGGATCCGTCGGCCATGCCCAGGCAGGCACGGCTTTTGCGGGAGTGGACCGGGGGAGCGGCCTGCATGATGGACGGGCTGGACGGGACGTTCGTGGCGGCGGCCATGACGGGCTACCACACCTGCGCGGGAAGCGACGGCAATCCTCTGGCCCACACCATGAATCTGGGGGTGGAGAGGGCTGTGTTAAACGGCATGGCCTGCAGCGAGTTTACCATCAATGCCCTGTATGCAGCCTATCTGGCGGTGCCGGTGATCTTTTTGAGCGGGGATGAGATGGTGTGCGGGATGGCCAGGGAGCTGTGTCCCGGCATTACCACCGTGGCTACCACCCGTGGGATGGGAGGCGGCGCTGTGGGGATGCACCCCCGGGAGGCCCAGGAGAAGATCCGCGGCGGGATGGAGAGGGCTGTGAGAAAGCTGGAGGCATCTCTTAAAGCAGGTGAGGATTCGGACTGTAAGATCGCTCTGCCAAAGCATTTTACTCTGGAGGTCCATTACAGGGAGCACAAGAAGGCTTACAGGGCCTCCTTCTATCCCGGGGCCGTAAAGACGGGGGCAAAGGCTGTGGCGTATGAGGCGGATGATTACATGGATGTGCTGCGGTTTGTGATGTTTTGCATGTAAACAAATCCTGTCATTGCCCGCCGGGAGAGGGGAAGCGGGTTTAAAAAATCTCAGGTGCGTGAAATGATTGTTAAAAGAAAAGATAAGGGCAGGGATTGAAAGTATGAATACGAAAGCGGAAGCTTCGGCTTCTTTTTACAAAAATATGTTTCGTCTGGCATTTCCCATTGTGATCCAGAACCTGATCACCACCGCGGTCAGCTCCGCGGATGTGATCATGCTGGGGTGGGTAAGCCAGACGGCTCTTTCCGCCGGTTCTTTGGCCAGTCAGATTATGTTTATCTTAAACCTTGTGTACGCCGGTATTTCTTCCGGCATCGGCATGCTGGCGGCTCAGTATTGGGGGAAGAAGGATACCAGGACCATAGAGGAGATCATGGGGATCGGGATGAAGCTGTCTATACCGGTTTCCTTTCTTTTCTTTGTGCTGGCCTGCTTCTTTCCCCAGGTGTTGATGCGGATCTTTACGTCAGAGCAGGCTCTTGTTGAGGCGGGGATGCCTTATCTGCGGATCGTGGGTGTTTCCTACCTGTTTATGAGCGTTTCCCAGGTGTACCTGTGTACCATGCGGTCCATTGAGCGGGTGGTGTTTGCCACGTTTACCAATGCCTCGGCCCTTGTGCTGAACATTGTTCTTAACGGGGTGTTTATTTTTGGGCTCTTTGGACTCCCCCGGATGGGGATCATGGGCGTGGCTCTGGCTACTGCGGTTGCCAGGGGGGTGGAGCTTCTGATCTGTGTGGCGGATACCTGCCGGTTTCGCGTGCTGCGGCTTCGGCCGGAACTGCTGTTAAGGCACAATAAGGTTCTGTTTCAGGATTTTATCAAGTATTCTCTTCCCGCTTTTGGCAATGAGGTGTCCTGGGGGCTGGCTTTTTCCATGTACTCTGTGATCATGGGCCATCTGGGAAGCGATATGGTGGCTGCCAATGCGGTGGTTATCGTGGCCAGGAATCTGGGGACCGTCATCTGTTTTGGCCTTGCCAACGCGGGGGCGATCCTTCTGGGGAAGGCCATCGGCGAGGGGCGGATGGAGAGTGTGAAGGAGGACGCGTCCCGGTTCTGCAAGATCACCTTTTTAAGCGGGATCATCGGGGGGATCCTGATCTTTGCGCTTCGGCCGGTGTTTATGAATATGGCGGATCTGACGGTTACGGCAAAGGGGTATTTAAGCGGGATGCTCTTTATCAATATGTACTATGTTCTGGGGCAGGCGATGAATACCACGGTGATCTGCGGGATCTTCCGCTCCGGCGGGGATTCCAGGTGGGGCTTTGTCTGTGATGTGATCGATATGTGGCTGTTCTCCGTGCCTTTAGGATTTTTCAGCGCCTTTGTGCTGCGGCTGCCTCCGCTGACGGTTTATTTTCTGATCTGTCTGGATGAGTTTGTGAAGATGCCGTTTATCTACAGGCATTATAAGAGTTATAAGTGGCTTAAGAATATTACCAGGGATTTTTAGGGGCTTAAGAAGGATTTCTGGTGCGAGATGGGGAAAATAATTAAATTGATATATTATTTAGTGAGTAAATCGGCGGTAGTCGTGAAGCCAGACAGAGAAGGGAAGGATGGTTCTGTCCGGGTTCAGATATGCCAAACATTCCGATGAGCCCTTAAAGCGGAAAGCAGCCGGGCCTGTATTAAGCGCGAGGCAATGTTCATGGCGCCACCTCTTTAATAAGGCTATTATATTGTCAACAAAATAACAGAACAAAGCACAGTAGAACTTTTGGGGAAAGAGGCTTTGGACTATAATACTTTGTGCAGGACCATTGGGAGGCTGGCTGGGAGAGAGGTTGGTCTAGTGCATATGCCGGCAAAGCCATTTGAGATCATTTTGGGAATCCTGGAATCTATAGGGGAACCGGGATTTGGGGGAGGGCGTTTAAAGAATTTTTTGTAAATATGTATTGGCAAGCCTAAAGCAATTGTGATATACTCCCGAGTTTGACACTAAAAAGATTAAAAAGGCCTCATAAACCCTGATT
>CAJUFP010000082.1 GCA_910585645.1 uncultured Hungatella sp.
CTTCTCTGACTGGCATCACGACACCCCTCGCCCCTTTGCTCACTCAACAATACACTAATTTAATCACTTCCCCATTTTACACCAAAATTCGTTCTCAAGATCCTAATTAAAAGCAGAAAGCAAGGCGCTTTATTCCATATGCCTTGCCCCCGCCCTTTCTCACTCCGCAGCCAACGCCGCCCTCTCCCTGATCATCTCTGTCAGAATCCCCTCGGCCCGGCTCATCCCGGTGCTTTCCAGGCTGGCGATCATGGCGTCGTAGCCTTTGTCAAAATCCTCCTGTTTTCCGATAATACAGCTGATCAGGCCTGACCATGCCACCTCATCCAGCTTATTTCCGATATCGTCCAGCTCCGCCGGCTTAATATACGCCCACACCGGCGAAAACTCCGGAACTTCAAACTCGTCCGCCTGGGGGAAGATGTCCACCAGAAGGTCCACGCCCCAGGCCTTGCAGGCTGCTTTCTCCTCGTCGTCGTACTCCTTCATCACAGCCTCCTTGCTGGCCGTGGTGTAGGTGCTTCCCGTTGAGTCCTCCACGCCCACGCCGTAAGTGGGGAAGGGGTAATTGTAAAATCCCACCCCTGTGGTCCGCTTGTACTCCTTGTTGGAGTTGGCTTCCTCCACCTCCCCCGGGGTCCGGTAGCGCTTCCCGTTCTCGTCCACAAAATAATTTACATCCTTAATGCCCCAGTTCACCAGTACCTGGCCCTCATCCGAACAAATGTAATCCAGAAACTTGATGGCCTCCACCGGATGTTTGCAGGCCGTGGTGATTCCCACCCCCTGGCCCGTCACCAGGCCCTGGTACATAAGGGCCGGGCACTTCACGTCCTCGCTCATAGTCACAGGGAGGGGCGCATAAGTCTTATCCAGTTTTCCGTCCGCCTTCAAAACCCGCTCCGCATCCATGTAATCCCAGTCCGTGTCAAAGAGGCACAGCACCCTGCCTGACGAGATCTTGGCGATGTAGTCCTCGTGGGTCTGAGTGGCAAACTCCGGGTCCAAAATCCCCTCATTGTACATCCGGTTCAGCCACCGGAAATACTCCCTCTCCTTGTCGGAGCTGAACTTGTAGGTGGCATTAAAATTCTCGTCCACCAGCCACTGGCCGTTGTCCGGCTGTCCGTCGGCAATGTATCCCGCCGGGTTGCCAAGGGTGATCATCCACCGCCAGTCCGCAGCCGACAGGGTGATACCGATGGTGGACAGCCCCTCCTCCGTAGTGGGATGGGCCTTCATGTAGGCCTTTATCATGGCCTCCAGCTCATCCAGGGTCCGTGGCACCTCATAGTCATTTTCCTTTAACACCGCCCACTGCAGCTGGGCATTGCCGGAGTGCTCATACTTGGTGCCGCCTACGGCGTAGGAGGAAAGCTGGTAGATGGACGGATCCTCCTCCGAATATCTCAGCTTGTTAAGCTCATCGCCGTACATTTTCTTGATGTTGGGGCCGTACTCCTCGATTAAGTCCGTCATGTCGATCAATGCCCCCGCGTCGATCAGGCTGGCCGCGTCCCCCTTAGCGTAGATCAGATCAGGAAAGTTCTGCTCCGCGATCATCAGGGCCACCGTCAGATCCTGGGACGCCACTGGGTAATCGATCTTTAGCCGGACGCCGGTAGCTTCCGTAAGAGCCTGGGCCACCGGGTCGTCCCACAGGCACTCTTCTCCGTCCTTATTGAAAAATTCCAGCTCCAGGACGCCGTCCTCGCCATAGTCGCTCTCCTCCTTTGCCCCGCATCCCGCCATAAGGCCGGCGGCCATGGATACGGAAAGGGACACTGCAAGAATCAAAGCTTTCGTACGTATTCTTCTCATAACCAATCTCCTCTCTCCATCAGTCTTTTACCGCGCCAAGAGTCATGCCGCCTACAAAATATTTCTGCAAAAACGGGTACACCACCAGAATGGGAACCGTGGCCACCACCGTGATGGCCATACGCACGGACATAGGCGAAACCGTATTTTTCAGCTGCCCCATGGACGCCGCGTGGGGATCCACCCGGATCTGGGCGCTTTCCATGATCTCATACAGCACGTACTGCAAAGTAGGCAGCTCCCTGGCGTACAGGTAGGTGTCCATAAAGGAGTTCCACTGTCCCACTGCCTGAAACAATGCCACCGTGGCGATAACCGGCGTACACAGAGGCAAAATGACCTTGTACCAGATTACGAAATCATTGGCCCCGTCGATCTTGGCCGCCTCCTGGAGCGCCATGGGAAGCCCCTCAATAAAGGATCTCATAAGAATCACATTGTAAACCCAGATCATGCCGGGGATAATGTAAACCCAGAAGTTATTGCCCATCTTAAGGGTCCTCATGATCAGCAGATACTCCGGGATCATGCCGCCGCTTACATACATAGTGATAATGAACAGGATGGTAAATGGCTTGTTAAAGTAAAAATCTTTCCGGCTAAGCACATAGGCCAGCATAGAGGTGCAGATCACGCCGATTCCCGTTCCCACCACGGTCTTTAACACAGACAGAAGAAATGGCTGAAGCATGTTGTTTTCCGCGAATATGTAGATATAATTGCTCCAGGTAAATTTTCTTGGAATGATAAAGTTTACGTTCCTCATGGTGTCCATAGGATCATTGAGGGAAATGGCCAGCACGTTTAAAAACGGGTACACCGTAATCACGATCATTCCTATAAACAGAACCATAAGCACATAGTCAAATGCCGTTTTTTTATTCTCCATGGTAAATCCCCCCTTCTCCTACACCAATTTGCTTTCGCCGATCATGCCCGCAACCTTGTTGGCAATAAACAGCAGGATGATTCCAACTACGGACTGGAACATGCCGATAGCCGTACCGATGCCGTAATTGTTGGACCCGATACCACGAATATAGGCGAACCAGGAAAGCACCATGGCGTGATCCTGGACAATACCGTTGCTAAGGAGCATCTGCCGCTCCATGCCCACGTTCAGCGCGCTTCCCACGCTCATAATCAGAAGCACCACGGCCGTAGGCTTGATACCGGGCAGGGTAATATGCCACATCTGCTGGAACCGGTTGGCCCCGTCCACCTTGGCCGCCTCGTAGATGCCCTGGTCAATGCCTGCCATGGCTGACAGGTAGATGATGGCGTCCCAGCCCACCTCTTTCCACACATTGATGATACACACCACGATCCAGAACAGCGGGGAATTGGTTGACATCAGGTGGAAATTCACTCCGAACATGGTCTCGATGGCGCCGCCGTCATTTAAGAGCATTTTTGCGATGCTGGCGATGATAACCCAGGACACGAAGTGGGGAAGATAGGAAACGGTCTGGGTAAATTGTTTGAACTTCTTCATCCGCAGCTCATTGAGAAACAGGGCAAAGAGAATGGCCGCCGCCGTGCCGATAAAGATTCCCAGAATGCTGATGCCGATGGTATTGATCATGGTCTGGGCAAAGAGCCTGTCCGTAAATGCCTGGATAAAATTGTCAAATCCCACAAATTTCCGCTGCCAGACAGGCAGGGCGAAGGACTTTGGAACCACCTCCTGGAATGCCATGGTCCAGCCCCACAAAGGGATGTACTTAAAGATAATGACCCAGATGACAAATGGGACCGACATCAGAAGAAGATACCTCTGCCTCCACATAAGGTCCATACTGAATGGCTGTTTTGCTGGCTTTTGCTTCTTTTTTTGTTTCATCCTGCTATATACCTCCCGTTTTTCTTTTATTATAAAAACGGGAGGCAAAAATAAATACCCTTAAATTCAGAGGCGTTTTCCATGGTTTTTTAGAGGGGGGGAGGTCAATGGCATTTAAACTGATTCATTGTGAGGCCCGATAGGGGGCATCGGGTTCCTGTCTTACGGGCAACGTTATGAGGATTCGGGTCATCTTGCCCTGGAGGCTTTCTATAGTGAGGCCGTAGGGTTCTCCGTATTTTAGCCGGATTCTCTGGTGGACGTTGCTTACGCCGATGTGGGGGCGGTTTAGGTTTCGGCGGTTCACCTCTCTTCGGACTTCCAAAAGGCGCTCCGGGGATATGCCTGCGCCGTCGTCTTCTACCGTGATCTTTACGGTTTCCTCTGAGCAGCGGATGTCTATGAGGATATGGCCGGTTCCCTCTTTGGTCTCCAGGCCGTGGATGATGGAGTTCTCCACCAGGGGCTGGAGGATCAGGGGGAGGATGTACAGGGACTTTGCTGTCTCCTCCACGGTGATGCGGTATTGAATGCGCTCTTCGAACCGGTATTTCTGGATTTTTAAGTAGGATTCCACAAGCTCCAGTTCCTCGCTGATGGTCACATCCTGGCCGCCTGCACGGATGTTTTTGCGGAGGATTTTGGCCAGCATTTTTACTAATTCCTCGATCTCCGGCTGGCGGTTTAAGCGGGCTTTCATCCGTATGGTCTCCAGAGTATTGTAGAGAAAATGGGGGTTGATCTGGCTGGCGAGGACTTTAAATTCTGCCTCCCGCTGTTTTGTCTTTAGCTGCTCCGCATGAATCCTTTCCTGGTAGATTTCCGCCAAAAGCCTTTGGATATCGTTGATCATGGTACCCAGATAGCCGTAGAGGTCGCTGATTTCATCCTTTCCTCCAAGGCTGGGCTCTAAGTCGAAATCGCCGGAGGCGGCCTTTTCCATCTGCTTTAAAAAGCGGTTTACCCGGTTTCCGAAGGACCAGGAAAATACCATGATCATGGATATGGACACAAGAACGCTTAGCAGAAATATGAAAAAGCTTCTGCGGTTCTGGCGGTTGGCCTGGGATAAAATGTCCTGGTAGGACTTCATGCTGACAATCTGCAGCACATCCTCCGACTCTCCCATCTTCATGGTGTAGCAGGTCAGAACGTACTCTTCTCCCTCTGTCTTTATGTTTTCCTGGAAAACACCTTCTTTCTGCCATTGTTCCAGAGAAGGTTTTATGGAAGCCAGAGGGACTGACCGGCCGTTTGATACGATCTCCTGTTCTCCGTTCAGCACCATGCGGGTGTGGCTCTCCCGGTTTTCCACCTGCTCCCGAAGCCTTTCGCCGCGCAGATAGATCACCAGCACGCCTACATCCTGGCCTTTTATGGTCCTCAAAAGCCTGGTAAGCGCCAAGGTGTCGCTGTGGTCCAGGGCCAGGGGCAGAGACATGCGCTGCCAGGTTTCCCCTCCCCGCAGAGCCACGGCTTTCTGATACCACTGCTGGTCTTTTATTTCGCGGTTCGTCTTTACAAACCGGGCATTCTCCACAATGGTGTCATTGTCAAGGTATACTCTGGACCAGGCGACCAGGCGGCTGTAGGAATTGCCCAGCTGGTCAAAACCTGTGTACTGCCTGTAATCCTCCACCATCTCCCCGTAGTCCTTGTACTGCTTTTGCGCGATCTCCTCCAGATCCGCGTCAAAATAAAAGGTTCTGGACGCGGCGCTTATGGAGCTTAACAGCTCCTTTGTCTCGCTGCCTAAAAGCTCCAGCTCCACCATCTCCCCCTTCTCGGCCCGGTCCACCAGGATCTGCCTGGTGCCGTTTATCAGGTATAGCCCGATAAGCACCATGGGCAGGGCGCCGCCTGCGATATAGAGAAAGAGCATTCTGGTCCGGAGCTTTGTCCCCAGTATCCGGTCGGTCACTGACCCGATCCATGCTCTCTGTCTGATGAATCTTTTCTTCAGTTCTATAACCCTCACCCCATTCTATGTTCTCCGTTTATCCTAAATCTCCCCTTTGCTGTCACATTGATTATAACGGATCCCCTGACTAATGACAACATGTCCCCTGAAACAGCGCCTGACAAAATGTCTGAGCGCGGTTTCGGGGGACATGGGGAAAACGATTTCCTCTATTCCTTTGGCTCTGCAATATAATTTGAAATCTTGTAGGTGATCCCTCCTGCCTTAATCATTCCTTCCTTTTTCACGATCCCTGATGTGCTGACTAAAACCTGACTTCCCGCCGGTATGACCGGGACGGCGTTGTCCGGGTCTCTCAGACTTCCTCTGGTGTAATCTTTAGCCAGATACACATCCTTTTCCACTTCCATAAGGCTCCAGTTCTTCCGGGAACACAGCATAAGCCCATTATCTCCGTACAGATGATTGTTAAGCAGCGCATTCTCATAAGCCCTTCCGGAACCGTCGAAGCAGTAGTAATAAGGTTCTTCCGTTGTCCCTACATTGATCCGTCTGTCTGTGATCAGACTGCCCAGATTCCGATCCTCCAGACTCAGATAGTAGATCCCCGCCGGCTTTTTGCCTTTCCCCTTTCCAATATCACCCTTTAAGCCGGAATACTTGTCCTGGATGGCCTCACTGTTGGCCAGCCCTTTTCCTCCTGTACTGATCAGTCCGGTGATCATGCGGCCCTGGTCGTCAAAAAAGTAGGTAAGCCCGTTGATCTCTTTAAAAGCCAGCCTGTTGTCACTGTCTTTGCCCCCTCATTAAAGGGTATTCCGTCTTTCTCGCTTAGATAAAACCAGTAAGGATCCTTGGCCCTGCCATCCACGCCGTAGGCGTAAAGCCACCCGGAGACCCGAATGCCGGTGACCTTATCATAATATTTGTTAATTCCCACATGGCCTCCCTCAATGATCACTCCGGGCTCCCATCCCCTTAACATAACCCCATTGTCATCAAACAGGTACCAATTTCCGTCGATCTCATTCTCCCCGGTATTCATCCTGTCTTTCCAGCCAAAATAATACATTTCCGCTGACTCGTACTCATTTCCCGGTTCTGTCATAACATCCGTGTCCGGCTCCAGGTACTGCCACATCTTATGGGCATCCCCCTCATCTTCCGCTCCCAGATAATAGTTGTAATAGGTATCGCTCCCCGTCCTCTCCGGAAGCCTCTGCCACCCGCTGAGCATGTGGCCCTCGCTGTCAAAAAAGTAGGTGCGGTCTTCACCACCTACGTGCAGCGTTATCCCGCCGGTGCCGTTTTTTACGGCCTTGCAGTCATCTCCAAAATAGTACCACAGCGTGTTTACATCCTGCTCACACAGAGAGTCATTTGGCCTGGAGACCCACCTGTTCTTTACTCTTACCCCGGTTTCATCTACATAATAAGTGTTTTCCCCGGTTTCAATGAAGGTTTCTGTGGCCATATGCCCCTCATCATCCAGATAATACCACTGACCATCGCTGCCTTTAGCCCAGGAACTGGTAATCTTAGAACCATCCGTGTCCAGATATACCCATGTATCCCCCTCCTGCTGCCAGCCTTTCCCCGCCGCCGCTGCCGGTGTGGCCGCCGATGTAACAAGAATCGCCGTAAGACAGACAACTGTAAAAAGGTGTCTTTTTGTTTTCATCGTAACAGATGTCCCCTTTCCCTTCCTATCCATTTTTGTCTCAAATTTTGTGTTATGAATTATTTACATCTCCATATACAAAATAGAATTCTTTTATTTCAACCTTATTGTCAGGTATATCTGTTCTGATTTTTACGGATTTGGAATCGCTGTCAAATCCCATATTCAATTTCGTATCAACATCATTTTCAAATGTCACCCACCAGTTGGTTCCGGCTGCGCCGCCATTGCCAGCTTTATCAAATACATTAAACACAATCCCGTCATCCGCCTTTTCTTTAGTTGCTTTGAAGCGAACCCCTGTAGGAACCTTGCCGTTGTCCGGTATTGTGTAAACGCTGTAGGTCTCGGCAGGAACCGTCTCTTCCGTTTTAGATGAAGTTTCCTCACTACCGTCTTCATATATAAATTTAAAAGCTGCTGCGTTTAACCCATCCAGTTCAAATCTCAGGCTTTTTACATCAGCAGGTAATTTGGAGTTTCCCGTGTCGTCCAACAGCGATGCTTCACTTTCACTTCCGCTGTTTCCGCCTATCCATCCTACATAGCTCTCCCCATCGCTGTCATCAACCGCATACAAATTTGTCCCACAGTATCCTCCTCCATCCTTTGTAAATGTAAATTTGATTTTCACCGGAAGTTTGCCGCCTTTATTCGGAATACTGTACACTGCATAAGATTTGGCTTCCACCCGCTCCGTAGTTGGCCGCACTGCCACCTCAGTCAGCCCCGGATCCGGATCCTCCTTAGGAGGTTCCTCTTTTTCTGGCTCTTCGTATATAATATACATATACTCCACAGTCTTATCCACCAGTTTCATCTCCGTAAACACATACGGTGTCAGAAGCTCTGCCTTATCCGCAAACTTATAGAGTTTCTCCTGATTGTCCTCAAAATCGATCCATATATACCATGGATCCTGATCGATCTGCAGACCTGCCCCATAGGCATTGCTTCCGCCTGCCGCTTTAAAACGGATCCCCAACGGCTTGCGGGCCGGATCTATTGTATACTTCCCATCCTGGCCTGGCTCCAAAAGGACTTCATATCCCTTTATCTCTTCCGGTTTCTCCGGATCCGTTACATCGCCGGGATCCTCATCCTCAGGATATATAAAAATCATATACTCTACATTAACTCTCCGTTCTTCCCCGGCGTTTTGGATCGTGACCGTCAGGTTTGAGATCTCATCCATCTTGTCTTTGGCGTCATCTCCGTTAAAAAGAGACTGAAGATCATATTCTATGTAATCTTTATTATTGATCCCTTCTATCCACTCTCCCCCATACCATCCGTTCAGCCCCTGATTTTGAAGCCTGAGATATAATCCGTTTGCCCCGTCTAAATCTCTGGCTTTAAATCGGATTGCTTTGGGCACCCGTCTGCCTGCGGAGCCTGTATTCATTTGAGGGAACTCATACACCTGGTACACAGCGCCTTCGCCATCTGTTTTCTCCTCAGGTTTGATCTTCTCTTCATTTTCATTCTGGGGTTTGGACCAGTCGATGTCTGGTTCCTCCGGTTTTCCAGGTTTCCCAGGTTTCTCTGTGTCCTCCGGTATCTCTCCTTCCCCATACAAAAACACCAAAAACTCAATCTTCTTGTCCCCCATCTTAAACGCGGTAAAATCATAATCCGATCCGAACAGATACACCTTTTCCCTCTTGTTAGGAGCGGCGATCCACTGATAGTAGGGATCCGCGTCAATATTCATGCCTACCCCGTACTTGTTGCTTCCGCCTGTGGCCTTAAAGCAGATTCCAATAGGCTTTGGCTCCGTATCCGGAACGTGGTACCATCCTTCCTCGTCCTGCTCCGCCAGCTGTCCCTCATAGATCACCGTACTTTTATCCACCTTCCCCGCCGGCTCCGTAGAGTTATTGGGTCTTTTGCTCATCCCGACGCCGCCAGCCTCGCCTCCGCCCACCGCGTACGCGGTCTGCGGATTCATCCCGTTGCTGCTGTTTTCAGCATACAACAGGGTAAACTGCTTCACATACAAAGAGTCCGCCCGGTTTCCTCCCCCGCTCTCGTCGGTCCACCAGAACACAACTCCCAGCCTGTCAAAAAGCCTTGCCTTCTCCTCCTCTGTGAAAATATGTTTCACCTCATCGTACACGCTCTGGAACTCAAAATTAATGGTACTCTCCCACCCGTCCAGGTAGATGCCTCCGCCTCCGTAGCTGTCCCACCCGGTCTTGCAGCCCACGTCAAAGGCAATCCCCACAATATCCGACGGCTGGAAAGACGCCAGAGACACCCATCCGTCCGTGCTTACCGGCACGGCCACCCGCTTGTACTCAGGAAAATCAAACTCCCGCTTCTTAATCTCCCCCGCCGCCTTTCTCCGGGCCAGGTCCTGGTAATTTTTCTTTATCACCGGGTCATAGAATTCCCCGGTTTTCCGCTCGATGTACTTCATATCCCCCGCGTTGCTGGTATCCCACAGAATAGGGCACATGCCGTACTCCATAATGATCTCCGGTACCTTCTTCACATAGTAGCGGACACTTTCCACTTCCTTCTTATCCTCCGTCAACACGCCGTACTCGCCGATGATCACCGGGGTTCCCTTTGAGATAAAGTTCTCCGCCAGCATGTCCAGGTCCGACTCCACCTGCTTAATATCCTCCTCATCGCCCCATGTGGTTTCCGGCACGGCCCAGTCCACGTTGTATTCCGCCACGCAGAAAGGGGAGGGACTGTAGTAATGGATGGAAAGGATGCAGTGGTTGGCCGGATCCTCCGGAAACTGGTACCTTCTGTCGCAGGTCTTTTTAATGTCCGTGTTATATCCCGGAATCAGCAGATGCCGCCTCCCGTTGTTTCCACCTGTCTTTCGCACCGTATCCACAAAAAGCTGGTTCATCTTGTTGAGGATCTCATACTGCTTGGACATGTTAGACGCCGCCGGAAATTCCACCTCATTCATGCCCTCAAAGATCAGATGATCCCCGTACCCCTTAAAATTCTCGGCGATCTGGGTCCACACCGCCTCGTACCGCTTAGACGTCCAGTCCCAGTCCGTGGCCGCCTTCCTCACCCAGGAGGTATCCGCGGCGCCGCTGTCGTGGTGGATATTCAAAATCACATAGAAATCCTCCTCCATGCACCAGTCCACCACGGTTTGGATGGCATTCATGTAGCCTGGGTCAATCTGATTATTGTCGTCGATCCACTGGGCCCAGCTCACCGGAAACCGGATGGTCTTAAACCCGCCCTCCTTCACCTTTTTCATAAAATTCCGGCTGAGAGGGTCGTTGCCCCATCCTTTCTGGTACTCCCACGGGTCGTCCGCCGTAATAAAAGAACCGATGCTGTCAAAGGTATTGCCCAGGTTGTATCCCAATCCCATATCATCCACGATCTGCTGTGATGTCATATCCCGCACGGTTCCGTTTTTTCCATATTCCGCGCCGCGGGCCGGAAGCGTCATGCCGGCCATGCATGTGGTTACCGCAATCGCCGCTGCCAGCGCCCTGGCCGCCGTCCTCCTCACATGGTCTCTCCACCTATTCTTCATTTCTGCCTCCCATTCGCAATTTTAATATGTGACAATTTTACCATTTTTACCGTTCCCCTTAATACCCGAAAAATCAGACCTTAACCTCCCTGATTTTTAGTGGTTCGCCAACATAAACCCAAATAGGGCTTCCATGGCGACGATTTTCCAACCGACGCCGTGGAAGCCCTATTTTTCATCCTCCTGTGGTAAATGCCAGCCTTACCCTTTCCGGTACTCCTTCGGGCTGATCCCCACATACTTCTTAAACTTCATGTAAAAATAATCAATATTCCCGTACCCCACCATCTCCGACACCTGATACACTTTCAGATCCGTCTCCTGCAGAAGCCTTTTGGCATTGTCGATCCGTATCTTGTCCAGGGCGTTGTTAAAGGTCTCCCCCATCTCCTTGCGGAACAATTTCCCCAGGTAGGCGCTGTTGTAGTTAAAGGTCTTTGCGATAGTCTCCAGTTTCAGATCCTTCCCGTAGTTTTTCTCCATGTAATAATACACCCGCCGGATAATACTGCCGCCTCCCCCTGCGCCGATCTTTTGGCTTAAAGCCACAAGCGCCCCCCCGTAGCGCTCCAAAAGACTTTTCATATCCTCCGCCGCCATAAGCCTTTTCAAAACCTCTTTAAAATCCTCCCCGTCCGCGGACAGCCCCGGGTATTTCTGGCCCAGCCGCATTTTAAGCTGCACCAGGTCCTGGATCAGCAGAAGCTTGATCTGCGACTCCTTCAAAAGATTCCAGGTGCAGTAATCCCGTATCATGCCCATGGCCTTCCGGATGCCCTCCGTCTCACCCACCTCCACCAGCATCTCCATCCACTCGGTGGTAACATTCTCCCGGTTCTCCTCCATGCCGCAGATCAGGTCAATAGTTAAGACGTCCTCCTGGTCGAAAATAAACACCTGCTCCATCAAATACCTGGCGCTCTCGTAGGAGCAGAACAATTCCTGCCACCGCTTTACGTTATTTCCCACCGCGATCTTAAGGCCTTTCCCAAAATACGCCTCCACCCGGCGGTTGCGCTTTTTAAGCCGCTCTCTCCACCGGCTGTACTCAATAGAGCGCCCCACTAAAACCACCTGGTCGTCAATGGAAAATGTCCCGATGCAGGCATTGTCCCCGTCAATCAGGCATTTTACCATCTCGTACAAGGTCCCGCTCTCCTTGTCCGTCTCCGGATCATCCTCCCGGCACACTGCCGCGCAAAAAATATCTCCGTCCAGAGTCAGGTGATACCTGGCAATATCATGTTTTAACTCCTCCCGGTTTCCCTCCCCCAAAACCACCCGCCGCAGAAGCTCCTGGCGGGCCTTGTCCTCGTTTTGGCTGTGATAGCAGTCCATAGCCGCGGCATCCTCCAGCTTTGTCCGGATTCTGCCCACGTACTCCAAAAGCTCCTCCTCGTCAATAGGCTTTAGCAGGTATCCGTCCACCCCCATGGAGATAGCCGCCTTGGCGTACTCAAACTCGGAAAATCCGGTCAGTATGAGAAAATGCCCGGCAAAACCCTGGCTTCTGGCCTCTTTTATGACCTCCAGCCCGCTAAGCCCCGGCATCTTAATATCCACCAGCACCAGATCCGGGTTCTCCCGGAGAAGGTTATTCAGACCGTCCCGCCCGTCCTTTCCGCTGGTGCCAAGATGGTATCCCGCCTTCTCCCAGTCGATCAGCTGCTCCAGTCCCTGTCTGACGGTCTTCTCATCGTCAATTATCATCGCCGTAAATGTCATGATCCCTCATTTCCCCTGTCTGCCGTTTTCCAAATGCTTCCGTTTTCCTGCTTCCAGCGCCGCCTCACAGCCCTTAAGCCCTCCGGCCTTTTCTCACCCCGGTAAAAGGCATCTGTCCCATTGCCCTACTCCCCAAACACAGCCCTGTAATCCGCCCGGAACTTCTCGATCCCCGCCGTTGTCAGCGGATGGGCGGTCATCTGCTCAATCACCTTGTAAGGCACCGTGGCGATATCGGCTCCGGCCCTGGCGCAGTCAAGCACATGAATGGGATTGCGGACGCTGGCCGCGATGATCCGGGTGGTGATGTCATGCATCTGAAAGATCTCCGTGATCTCCCGGATCAGATCAATACCGGGCATAGAGATGTCATCTAACCGCCCCAGAAACGGAGAAACATAATCCGCCCCCGCCCTGGCAGCCAGAAGCGCCTGGGCCGCGCTGAAGATCAGGGTCACATTGGTCTTTATGCCTTCCTTTGACAAAACCTTCACGGCCTTAAGCCCTTCCATCGTCATGGGAATCTTTACCACCATATTAGGGTGAATCGCCGCGATCTGGCGGCCCTCCTCGATCATCCCTTTCGCGTCTTCGGTGGTGGCCTTTACCTCCCCACTGATGGGCCCGTCCACCATGGACGCGATCTCCCGGATCACCTCATGAAAATCCCGCCCCTCCTTTGCAATCAGAGACGGGTTGGTGGTCACGCCGCAGATTACCCCCATGTCATTCGCCTTTTTGATCTCCTCCACATTAGCCGTATCAATAAAAAATCTCATTTCACTCTTCCTTTCTCAAATTTTTCTTTCTATATTCGCTGGGCAGGCATCCGTACCGCTTTCCAAAGGCCTTGGCAAATGCCCTGCTGTTGGGAAACCCGTTATTTAAAGCCACCTCGTCTAAGTTGTGGTCCGTGTTCATCATCTCCCGATACCCGTATTCTGTCCGCAGATCCAAAAGATATGTCTTATAGCTGACATTGGCGTACTTCTTGAACATCCTGGATAAATACGTAGGCGAAAAACCGAACACCCGGGCCACGCTCTCCAGGGTGATTTCCTGGTCATAATTTTTCTTCATGTAGGAGGTGATAGCGGACAGCTTATCCAGATTTTTCTTCTGCCGGATATTCCCCTGATTCTCCTCTGCCTTCATAAATACGGTGACTAACAGATACAAAAGCTCATAAAACAGCCCCCGGACCTTCAACTCATAAGCCGTCTCCTTTTTCTGGTACTCCCGGTAAATCCGCGCAATTAACTGGGCCAGCCTCAGATTATCCTCATCCCCCTGTTTGGAAAAAACCGCGTAATCGCCCTCCTCCAGATACCCCGCAAAACAGGACACGGGAATCTGCACCACAATGGTGGTATTCGGGTTCG
Organism: uncultured Hungatella sp.; assembly: GCA_910585645.1. Lineage (GTDB taxonomy): Bacteria > Bacillota > Clostridia > Lachnospirales > Lachnospiraceae > UBA3402. The sequence continues at coordinate 13,897 of CAJUFP010000082.1, forward strand.
GCGCGTGGATGGAGTGAACCTCATTGGAGTTTACAATGACAAAGTCCACGGCTGTCAGGGGTATCCTGGAGTTGTTAATAAAAAACTCCAGCTCCCCCTCCATCACCAGAAAGATCTCCACGGACCGGTGCCAGTGCTTGGCCCGCCGGTAATTGCCTTTGCCGCCCTCAAACAAAAAGAGTTTAAACGGGATGTCCTCATTGGGTATGATCAATTCGTGATTAAAATCCGCTCCCATCTTTGCTCCCCCTCCTTTTGATTTCCAACCGGGCCGTATGGTTTTATTTTAATGGAAACAGGCCGTTTTTTCAATCTCTGATTTTTCGGCGCTCCTGTCCGGCTTCCTTTACCGGATCCGGCTTTTAGTCTATCCAAGTATTTTCATCTAAACGTCTCATCCCGCCAGATTTCTCACTGTCTCCGCCACATGCTCCGGCGTAAAGCCGAACCTGCGAAACAGATTTCCGGCCGGAGCCGACGCGCCAAAGGTTTTCATGGTCACGTAAGCGCCGTCAAGTCCCACATATCTGCCCCATCCGAAATCCGACAAGGCCTCCACTGCCACCCGTTTTCTCACGCAGGCGGGCAGCACCTTACTTTTGTACTCCTCATCCTGCTCCTCAAACACGTCCATGGAAGGCATGCTTACCACCCTTACGTCGATCCCCTCCTTAATCAGCAGCTCCTTTGCCCTAACGGCCAGAGACACCTCTGAGCCGGAAGCCATGACAATGGCGTCGGGAATCTCCTTTTTGGAGTCTGCCAGTATGTATCCGCCCCTTAAAGCGTCTTTCCCCGACCCCTTTAACTGGGGAAGATTCTGCCGGCTTAGCACCAGAGCCGTGGGACCGTTTTTTGACGTTATGGCATAGTACCAGGCAGCAGCCGTCTCCATGGCGTCCGCCGGGCGGAATACGTGAAAGCCCGGCATGGCCCGCAGCATGGCAAGCTGTTCCACAGGCTCATGGGTGGGACCGTCCTCCCCCACGCCGATGCTGTCATGGGTAAACACATAGGTGACCGGCAGCTTCATCAGAGCCGACAGCCGGGCCATAGGCTTTGTGTAATCGCTGAATACAAAAAACGTGGACACAAAGGGGCGCAAATTACACAGGGCAAGGCCGTTGGCAATGGCTGACATGGCAAGCTCCCTCACCCCAAAATGCAGATTTCTTCCATCAAAGCACCCTTTCGCAAAATCCCCCTCGCCTTTCATGTAGGTTTTGGTGGAGGGTGCCAGGTCCGCGGCCCCTCCCATCATGGCTGGAACCATGTCCTTTAACCGGTTGATCATGATGCCCGAAAGGTTTCTGGTGGATTCCGGCTTATCCTCATACGCCCAGAAATCCGGATCGTCCAATGCCTCCCTGCCCGCATCGGCATCGTGGTATCTGTCCCACAGCCCCGCCATGTCCGGGTACGCCTTTTTGTACTCCTCAAACATGGCCGCCCACTTGCGCTCCTTCTTCTCTCCCTCAGCCGAAAGCGCCCGGCAGTGTTCATAAACCTCGTCCGACACTTTAAAAGGCTCCATGCTCTCCCACCCCAGGTTCACCCTTAAGGCAGTCACGTTGCTCTCCCCCAAAGGCTCCCCGTGGGCGCAGGCTTTTCCCTCCTTTGCCGGACATCCATAGCCGATGCGGGTCTTTACCGTGATAAAACTGGGACGGGTTTTATCTGCCTTGGCGGCGTCAATGGCAGCTCCTATGGCCTGGATGTCATTGCCGTCCTCCACCATAAGGGTCTGAAACCCGAAAGCCTCCATGCGCTTTGGCACATTCTCCGTAAACGCCAGATCCGTGCTGCCCTCAATGGAAATATTGTTGGAATCGTAAAGCACGATCAGCTTTCCCAGCCCCAGAGTGCCTGCCAGGGAAAAGCTTTCCGAGGAAATACCTTCCATCATACATCCGTCCCCGCCCAACACCCAAGTATAATGATCCACCACCGGATAGAACGGTCTGTTGAACACCGCGGCCAGATGGGCCTCCCCCATGGCCATCCCCACAGCCATGGCCATGCCTGCACCCAAAGGCCCGGTGGTGGCTTCCACGCCTACGGTATGGCCGTACTCCGGATGCCCCGGGGTCAGGGAATCCTCCTGGCGGAACCGTTTCAGATCCTCCACAGAAAGGCCGTAGCCAAAGAGATGAAGCAGAGAATACAGCATCGCGGACCCATGGCCCCCTGACAGGACAAAGCGGTCCCGGTTCTCCCACGCAGGGTCCAGGGGGTTGTGGCTCATATGGCGGGCCCAAAGCTCATAGGCCATGGCCGCCGCCCCCAAAGGCAGTCCCGGATGGCCGGACTTTGCCCTCTCCACCATGTCGGCGGACAGGATTCGGACGGCATTGACCGATTTCTTTTCTATGTCCAGATTCATAACTTCCTCCTTTACATTCCGGATATGCCGCCCGGTCTTTCGCGCAGGCAGAGCTTTGGGGACATATCCTGGTTTTGTGGACAGTATACCCCTTTTGGCCGTCTCTCTCCTAGTGGCTTGCTTGCCTGATTTATGACACTTTTTTGTCCTGTTTTTACAGTCAAAAATCAGGCGCGGGGCCTCCCTTTAAGAAGCCCCGCACCGTTTTTGCGCACCGGTTTTTATGTGTGAAAATCCCACCCGGCATGCATATTTGTTTTCTCACTGTCTACGCAAAGGGATTCTCCCCCGGATACCGCATGCCCTTAGGCTGGTTGAACCCGATATCCTCCACTCCCAGATACTTGAACACCTCATACAGCGCTTTTCCAAAGTGTCCGAAAGCCACCGCTCCGTGGTGGGGGAAATTCTTCTCGATCAGCACATGGCGGTAGAACCGTCCCATCTCGGGGATGGCGAAGATGCCGATGCTGCCAAAGGACCTGGTGGCAACAGGAAGGACCTCCCCCTGGGCCACATAAGCCCTAAGGCGGCAGTCCGCCGTGCTCTGAAGGCGGAAGAAGGTGATATCTCCCGGCTTTATATCCCCCTCAAGGGTTCCCTGGGTTACCTCTTCGGGAAGGGACCTGGCCATGATCATCTGATACTTCATGGCGCAGAAGGACAGCTTTTTGGAGCTGGTGTTGCCGCAGTGGAAGCCCATGAACGTGTCCCCCTGGCCGTAGCTCCAGTTGCCCCTGATATCCTCCTCATAGATATCCCCGGGCACCGTGTTATTGATGTCTAAAAGGGTCACGGCGTTCTGGCTTATGCATGTCCCGATAAACTCGCTCAGCGCCCCGTAGATATCCACCTCGCAGGACACGGGAATCCCCATGCCTGTGAGACGGCTGTTGACATAGCAGGGCACAAACCCGAACTGGGTCTGGAACGCGGGCCAGCACTTTCCGGCGATGGCCACATACTTGCGGTATCCTCTGTGGGCCTCCACCCAGTCCAGGAGGGTCAGCTCATACTGGGCCAGTTTAGGCAGAATCTCCGGCTTTAGGTTCCCCTCTCCCAGCTCCGCCTCCATGTCCTTCACCACATCCGGGATCTTGGGATCCCCCTGATGTTTTTTAAATGCCTCAAATAAATCCAGTTCGGAATTTTCCTCAATCTCCACCCCCAGATTGTACAGCTGCTTAATGGGCGCGTTACATGCCAGGAAATTCAGGGGCCTTGGGCCAAAGCTGATGATCTTAAGCTGGGAAAGCCCCACCAATGCCCTGGCAATGGGCAGAAACTCCTCAATCCTGTCCGCGCACTCCCCCGCCGTACCCACGGGATTCTCCGGAATATACGCCTTTACATTGCGAAGCTTTAAATTGTAGCTGGCATTGAGCATGCCGCAGTAGGCGTCGCCCCGGCCCTGGGTCAGACCGTCGCCTCTCTCCTCCGCGGCGGCGATAAACATCACCGGCCCGTCAAAATGCTTTGCCAAAAGGGTCTCCGCGATCTCCGGCCCGAAATTGCCCAGATACACAACCAAAGCATTGCACCCTGCCGCCTTCACGTCCTCAAGTGCCTGTACCATATGCAGCTCACTTTCCACGATGCATATGGGACACTCGTAGAGATTGGCGCTGTCATATTTCTCCCCATAAGCCTTTACAACGGCCTTTCTCCTGTCAACGGACAGGCTTTCCGGGAAACAGTCCCTGCTCACCGCCACAATCCCAACCTTAACAACCGGCAAATTGTTCATATGTAACCTCCTGTTTTTATATGTGATCATTTATTTCCAACTATTTTTACAGCTGCGGATTCTCCCCTACAAGGCCTATAAACGCGTTGGCGGGAAGTCCGCCCTCCTTATGGCCCATCAGCCATTTGTTCTTTGCAAACAGCAGATTGTCCTCAAAGGACACTTTTTCCACCTGTTCCATATCCGTGTTGGTCCCCCGGGGCAGAATCACCACACACCGGAATCCCTCCGGCCTTACATGGCACGGCGCATAGTGAAGGGTGGTCGCGTACACCTCCACAACCGTCCCCGCCGGAACCAGAAACGCCTCCGCCAGGGAGGTGTCGTAGGTTCCCTCCTCCCCGATATCCTGCTGCCTTCCCAGCATCAGCACCAGATCCGTGGCCGCCACGTTGATCTCCGAACTGCGGTGGTACTCCAGAGCGTTCATTTTCCGGTTGTGCCCGTTGCAGTACCCTACCTGGACAGGCATCTGTCCGTACAGGTTCCTCTCAAACCCCTTTGCAACCGAAAGCTTTTCAAGCTCCGAAACCGACGCCTCATAGACCACATCCTCCGGCACAGGCGTTCTCCCCATGACGTCAAGAAGCTCCCTGCAGTCATATCCTGTCACAACCCTCCCATACACCTTAAATGCCGGATCCGTTATCTTCTTTATCTCCATGCCCTTCTCCTTTCTCCCAAAACCAACTTCATTTCCGATGCCTGTAAAACTCAACCCCCGCCGGACTTTCATCCCCGGCGTCGCTTCCCCTGCCGGACTCATGAGGGGTTAATCACTCCGGCCTCAGCTTATCATTACGCTTTCCCACGGTCAGCGCGATAAACGCGCAGACCTATCTGAACTGTTACCCCAGCTTTGTCAGCTCCTTAAATTCCTCCTTCAAAGCCCCGTACAGCCTTTTATAAACCCTGTGGTACTCCTCGTAGATCTCTGCCTCCTGCTGCCTGGGCTCACACAGACTCTCCGGTGAAATCAGTGTTTCGCATGCCTTCTCCACGCTCTCGTACACGCCGCAGCCCACGCCCGCCAGAATGGCCGCTCCCAGAGCCGGCCCCTCCGACTGCTTCACGGTCTGCACCCTGCACTTATAAAGGTCTGACAGCATCTGCCGCCACACAGGGCTTTTCCCTCCGCCGCCGCAGGCCATCATGGCTTCCACCCGGATCCCCATCTCCCTTAAGATGTCATTGCAGTCGCACAGGGAATAGGACACTCCCTCCATAAGCGCCCTCAGCCCATGGGCCCTGGTGTGGATGGCGGACAGTCCGAAGAATACGCCCCGGCAGTCCGGGTCCAAATGAGGGGTCCTCTCCCCCATAAGGTAGGGAAGGTAGATAAGCCGGCTGCTTCCCGGGGGAACCGTCTCCACATCCCGGTTGATGAGATCGTACACGTCCCCTCCCTCCGCCTGGGCCTTGGCGGAATAGTCCTGACAGAAATTGTCCTTCATCCACTTTAAGGACAGGCCCGCGCCCTGGGTCACTCCCATGACATGCCACGCTTCGGGAACCGCGCAGCAGCAGGTGTGAACTCTCCCCTTGGGGTCAATGGTCACCTGGCTGCTGTGGGCAAACACCACCCCCGACGTCCCGATGGTGGTAAAGGCTCTCCCGTCTTTCACCACCCCGGTTCCCACGGCCGCGGCCGCGTTGTCCCCCGCGCCGCCCACAACCGCCGTATCCGCAGTCATCCCCACGGCCCGGGCGATCTCCGGAAGAAGATGCCCCGTAACCTGACAGGACTCGTACAGCTTCCCCAGCCATTCCTGTGGAATGTCCAACTTTTCCAGCACCTCCTCAGACCAGCGCCGTCCCGGCACATCCAGAAGCTGCATGCCGCTGGCATCGGACACCTCCGTGGCAAATTCCCCTGTCAGCACATACCGGATATAATCTTTCGGAAGCAGAATATGGCGGCATCTCTCATAGTTCTCCGGCTCGTGCTTCCTGACCCACAGGATCTTGGCCGCCGTCCACCCGGTGAGAGGGGGGTTGGCCGTGATCTGAATCCACCGCTCTCTCGGCATGACAGAGAGCATATCCTCCACCTCCCTGCCTGTCCTCTGGTCGCACCAGATAATAGACGGGCGGATCACCTGCCCCTCCTCATCCAGCATCACAAGCCCGTGCATCTGTCCCGACAAACCTATGGACTTTACCTCCTCCGGCGCCGCGCCGGAGGAGTCCATCACCTCTCTCAGAGTCTCAAGCACCGCGTCCCTCCAGTCCTCAGGCCTCTGCTCCGCCCAGCCGTTGTTTGGCTGGTACAGGGGATATTCCTTTGCGGCCCAGGCCGTTACATTCCCCCTCTCGTCAAAAAGCACGGTCTTAGTTGCCGACGTACCCACGTCAATTCCAACCAGATAATTCATTTTTTATCCTCCTCCACAAATCCGCGAATCCGCTTTTTCGCCGGCTGTAAAAAGCCTGCTGCTTTATGTTTATTATAGTAAATCCCTCCGGAAAAAGCCTGCCAATAGTTGTGATTCTAACAGCACTTTCTTGCCCTTTTCCTGTTTCTCCCCCTTTTCTGTCTTAGCCGCCTCCTCATGGCCTTTTCTTCCATCCTAAGCTTCCTCGCCGGTCTGGTAACAGTTCAGATGACCCTTGAACTGTTACCCGGTCTGTCAATTCACAAACAAAATAATTCTAAAAAAGGTAGTATTTATAGAAAACTGGTGGTACAATCATAAAGTCCTGGGGAAGATTGGGGAATTGGCCGCTGGCAGATTGATAATTCTGCCTTCCGCTATATAATTGTCCGAAATCCCGCAGGCTGTCACCCGACAATCAAATTAGAGGAGAACAATACCATGAATCTGGAAAAAATGTTTCACCTGAAGGAGAACCACACAGACGTAAAGACAGAGGTTCTGGCCGGCATTACCACCTTTATGACCATGGCCTACATCCTGGCAGTCAACCCAAACATCTTAAGCGCCTCAGGCATGGACAGCGGCGCCGTGTTTACGGCCACAGCCCTGGCCTCCCTCTTTGCGACCCTGCTTATGGCTCTGTTTGCCAACTATCCTTTTGTGCTGGCGCCGGGCATGGGGCTTAACGCCTACTTCGCGTACACCGTTGTGCTGCAAATGGGATACACCTGGCAGATGGCCCTGGCAGCCGTATTTATTGAGGGAATCATCTTCATCATTTTGTCCCTGACCAATGTGCGGGAAGCCATCTTCAACGCCATCCCCATGAACTTAAAACACGCCGTATCCGTGGGCATCGGTATTTTCATCGCCTTTATCGGTATGCAGAACGCCAAGATCGTGGTGGACAGCGCGACCTTAGTATCCATCTATTCCTTTAAAACCTCCGTGGAATCCGGGACATTTGCCAGCGAGGGCATCACGGTTGTTCTGGCCCTTATGGGCATCCTCATCACAGGGGTGCTTCTGATCAAGAAGGTAAAGGGCAACATCCTCTGGGGGATCCTCATTACCTGGGGCCTTGGCATCCTCTGTCAGCTGACCGGGCTTTATAAGGTCAATCCGGAACTGGGGGCATTTAGCCTTCTCCCTGATTTCTCCGGCGGGATCTCTGTGCCAAGCCTGGCTCCCACGCTGATGAAAATGGACTTTAAGGGAATCATGACCCTGGATTTCTTTGTGATCATGTTCGCGTTTTTGTTTGTAGACCTTTTTGACACCCTTGGAACCCTGATCGGAGTGGCATCCAAGGCGGATATGCTGGATAAAGACGGCAGACTGCCCCGCATCAAGGGCGCGCTTTTGGCAGACGCTGTGGGAACCTCCTTTGGCGCGGTGCTTGGAACCTCCACCACCACCACATTTGTAGAAAGCGCCTCCGGCGTGGCCGAGGGCGGACGGACAGGCCTTACGGCAGTGGTTGCGGCCATCCTGTTCGGCTTATCTTTGTTTCTGTCCCCGATCTTCCTGGCAATCCCCTCCTTTGCCACGGCTCCGGCCCTTGTGGTGGTAGGTTTCCTCATGATAACCTCTGTGGCCAGGATCAATTTTGAGGATTACACAGAAGCAATCCCAGCCTACATTGCCATCATCGCCATGCCTCTGATGTACAGCATCTCAGAGGGTATCTCCCTGGGAGTTATCTCCTATGTGGCCATTAACCTTGCCACAGGCAACGCGTCCAAAAAGAGAATAAGCCCTCTCATGTATGTTCTTGCGTTGCTGTTTGTGATCAAGTATGTGATGCTGTAACCTGGCCCGGATAAACTGGGGCTTTAAATTCGTCATATAGGTGTATTGTTGTGTGAGCAATGGGCGGGGGTAGTCGTGATGCCAGGCAGAGAAGGAGAGATGTCCCGTCCGGGTTCAGATATGCCAA
>CAJUFP010000083.1 GCA_910585645.1 uncultured Hungatella sp.
ATCTCCATGGCATAAATTCACCCGGACAGGACCATCCTTCCCTTCCCTCCCTGGCCTGCGACAACCGCCGCCTTTGCTCCCTCAATTATATTCAGATATGACGAAATCAGAGTTCCGGCTTAAGGCTGTTGCTGTCCTTCCTGTTGCTGTCCTTCCTGCTGCTGTGCTTCTGTGGTGATTCCGCCATGGTCCATTTGATAGCGCGCATAGATCTTGGGTCCGTACATGATTCCCATAAGCACGAAAAACAGGATGACCAGGGCCACGCCCCTTTTCCAGCCGTAGGGTTCCCAGCCGGTTTTTTGGGGTTCCTTCTTTTGTGTGGGCTGGTATGGGATTCTTTCGGGCACAGGCGTGAGACGGAGTTTGGCCTCCCCTGTAGCCTCAGAGTGGATCTTTTGGAAGGTATACGTTTTGCCGCACTGTGGGCAGATCTCTATGTTTGGATTTTTTCTGTCAACCTCCAGTTTTCCCCCGCAGGAGGGGCATCTCAGTTCTGTCATGTTACGATCCTCCTAGAGCGTGTCTGAAAATTCATTCCCGCCATCTGCACGCCCCACTTTGCGGTATATTTGAGCCAAATTCAGGTTACATAGCCCGCTATGCGCCCTTCATTTGGCTCAAATCTCCCACAAATTGTGACGCACATCTGTCAGAAAGCAATTTTCAGACACGCTCTAATTTGCAGTTATGGATTTTTGTGCGTTTGGCAGACTGCGCGAAACGGTCTGCCGGAAATCTTTACATCTTCCCATACACCTGTTTGTGAAGCCGGATGACCTCCTCCGGGTTTCTCACGGCGTCGTACTCTTTCCCCTCATAGGAGAAGAAGTGGTCCGTAATAACTTTCGGGTTGCGCTCCCCGATGGCCTTTACAATGTCCAGGCTGGGTTTTTGAGGCGGGTTCCTCTGGATAAAGCCTAACTCATCGTCCGTGACGTAAGCCACCAGAGCGCAGTCGTACCCTCCGTCCTGGCAGAGATACTTTTTGGTGTAGAAGCATGCCACGAGATCTTCCAGCCGGAAAACGCAGGGGCTTACAGCGGGAAATTTCACGTAGCTGGCCGTGATAAAGCCCATCTGTTTCAGGCTGTTGGTATCCTTTCCCTTGTCCATGGAAAGGAGAACGGTTCCCGGCTGTCTAAATTCCTGCTCAATCCGGCGAAGGTCCTGGTCCGTCAGACCGCATTTTTTGTAGGCTTCGGCCCAGCCCCGCTCCTTTTTCTGCTGCATAGAAAATCCCAGCACGGTCAGCAGAATACCCGGGATGATCATAACCGCCCCAAACCTTACGGCCCCCTGTGTTCCCATGGTGTTCATCAGCACAGCCGCCAGTGCCGCGCCGATGACAGCCAGCATGATCCCCATGGCCATAATCCCTTTTCCCGCGCCTGACACGCTGTACATGTACTGAAGCACGCTGCCGTTTTTGGCCATCTTCTGTTTCAGCCTGTCATCTGGTTCAAATATCATAGCGTTCCCCTCCTGTGGTATAAATTATAAATCCCTGGAAGCTGTCCGGAAGTTGGCCTTCCGGCTTCCCGTAAAAAACATTATATATCAATCCGTCTGTTTTTTTCAATAAAATAACATGTTTTTCTATCTTTTTTCCATTTATAAAATCCGGAAATTTACTATAATAAATGTATTCAAAGCCGAAATGGTGTCGATACTATAGTTGGAATAGATGTTCAGTTACACAGGATTTGGAAGAATAAAGAGAGGGAAAATTATGAGGTCTATCAGGGTTAGATTTGAACAGGCAAAGGATATCGTTGAGTTTGTCAAGACAGCCAGCAGGTACAATTATGATATTGACGTGAGATGCGGCAGCGTTGTGGTGGATGCCAAATCTCTTGTTGGCGTTATGGCTGTGGCCAGCAGAAGGGTTGTGGAGGTTGTGGCCCATACGGAGGAGTGCGGGGAACTGCTTGCAAAAGTGGCCTGCTATGCGGCGTAGCGAAGGCGCGGCGCCAGGGAGGGTGCCCCAGGCCGGTACAATTTGGCTGAAAAATAAAAAGAGCAAAAGCCGGGAATCTGCGGACAGGTTCCCGGCTTTCTTTGCCCGTTTTCAGGATCCCCACGCGGCGGCGCATTCCAGGGCAATGGCCATATACGTATCCTTTTGACTCATTCCGTAGTCTGTCAGATCTCTCATGTCCCAGGTATCGCCGTCTAAAGAGTCTGCCCCGTAGAAAAACTGTATGATCGGGATATTCCGGAACCGGGCCACAGCCAGGGACGCGGAACACTCCATCTCAACGGCAATGCAGCCCTGGGCCCTGCGCTCCCGGATAACCGACGGGGTTTCCCTGTAGATGGCGTCCGTGGTCCACACTTTCCCTGTGACATAGGGAATCTTATGGTGTTCCAGGCACTGTATGGCAATATCCATGGAGGATGGGTCCGCGCATATCTCCTCACTGCCCGGAAGGTAATGGTAGCTGGTCCCTTCGTCCCTGACGGCTGACGACGGAAGGATGATCTTATGGTCTGCAAGGGACTGGTCCAGGATGCCGCAGCACCCAAACTGTATGATCTTTTCGGCGCCGTAAGCGATGATCTCCTCCAGCCCGGCCGCGCAGGCGGGAGCGCCGACCCGGGACAAAAACAGGCCAAACCTGGTGTTTTTGTAGGTGATCTCATAGACCGGAAGGGCGCCGTTGGCGCTGTAGAGACAGGCTATGGAGGCGGCCTCATGGTTTTTGACGTAATCGCGGATCATGTCTTCGGAAAAGGTGGTAATGCAGATTTTGGGGAAGCCGGGAAGCTTTTGGGTGGTATCCCAGGGGTTGATAAAGGCGTCTCTCTCAGCGTGGAAACGGTTAAAGACAGTTGCCATGGCAGTCACTCCTCACTAATATTTTTTTGATCTGTCTGACGATGCCGGAGGGTATCCTCTCGTCTATGGGCATCAGTTTGCTATACATCCGTACACCCTGGTAGGAAAATATGATCAGGTCAAACACGGCGTCAATGTCCACTTCATAAAATTCCTGCCGGTCGATGCCGTACTGTATCAGCTTTCTCCAGGCGGCATAGGACAAAAGATACTGCTGATACAGGGCGTTGGGACGGCCTGCAATGTCCGGGAGGCTGAAATATTCGAATATGGCCATGCTTAAGGAGGAGCGGCTGTCCGGCATCTCACGGCGGTATATGTCCAGGATGTGATCTAATATGGCGGCTGCCGGCTGGTTTTGGCTGATCTGGCGATCAATGTCATCGTCCTGCCTGCCGGTCATATCGTCTATGAGCTCCTGGAAAATCTGGCGGGTGCTTTCGTAGTGGCAGTACAGCCCGCCGCGGCTTATGTGTGCCGCCTCACAGATGTCTTTCATGGTCACCTGCTTGAATCCTTTTTCCGCAAACAGGGCGGCGGCGCATGTTTTGATGTGGGTCCTGGTCTTATGCCCTCTTTTATTCATGGATGTTCCTGCTTTCCGACATTTGTGTCTGAAAATATTATACGACATAGGTGTCGGAAAGTCAAAGGGTTTTTGACCGGGCAAGTTGAAAAAACGGTGTGATTATGTTAAACTTGGTAACAGATATAAGCAGATTTTTTCACAGACATGCTGCAAAACCATAAGAAATGATATAAAAAACCCGATTAACCTGGAGGAAAAGATCAATGGCAGTAAGTACGGCATATCTCTGTGAGGCCTATGGCCAGGGAATCCGAATCCTGGAATACAGGAGTCTGGATGGGCTGGCTATAGTGCCGGAGCGTATTGACGGCAAAACCGTGACGTCACTGGCTCCCTACCTTTTTTCCGTACATGAACATTATAATGACGAACCCCATACAGAAGCCTTTTGGTGGTCTGCCGCGAAAGAGAGGGTATCCGTGGAAGAGATTGAGGACCTTCCACAGGTAAAGGGAGATTTTCTGACAGAATTGCGGCTGCCCTGTGGGCTTAGACAGGTGGGAGCCTATGCATTGTACAACTGCGGCGGTCTGAAAAGGCTGGAACTATACAGCACCACGCTGGACTGGGGAACAGGGGTCTTTACAGGATGTGTAAATGTAACGGAATTGGTGATCCATGCTGATGAATCGGCCAGGTCCTGTCTGAAAGAGATTTTGGCGGAACTGAAACATACCCTGACCGTGACTTATGACGGAGCCGGGAAGGCGGTACTGATCTTTCCGGAGTTTTATGAGGAGGCAGTGGAAAATACTCCGGCCAGGATTTTGGTGACGGACACTCACGGCTGCGGCCAGAGATATCGAAACGCGTTTGTGCAGACACAGTTTCAATTTAAGGAATACGACCGTCTATTTCCCCATGTTCAGGTTCAGGAATCAGAGGCGCTGGCGGTGAGGCTGGCTCTGGGGCGGCTTATGAATCCTTACGGGCTGGCAGGAGAGTACAGGGACCGTTATATGGAGTATCTGAAAGAGCACAGGGTAACAGCAGCGTGCCAGGCGGCCCAAAGGGAGGAGTTAGAAACTCTTGGATGGCTGCTGGGGGAGATTTCCTATGAGGCGGAGGATTTGAAGACCGTGATTGAGGCGGCGGGAAAAAGCGGGAGTATGGCTGCGGTCAGTCTGCTGATGGACAAAGCAGGGACAAAGAGGAAAGAAAAGAGACGGCGGTTTTCGCTGTAGCGGCCCGAAGTTACAAGAAAGGAGAACCTGTTCCATGATTGACCCAACCAGACACCGTCAGCTGGAAGAACTGAATATGGTAAACCTTTGCACCCGGATACTCCAGGATTCCAGAAATGAGCTGTACTTAAACATGCATTTTCTGGACATTTCCCTCAGCAGCCTTACCTTTGAGGCGGACCCGTCCATGAAGGGCGTGGGGACCGACGGGTATACCATCTATTACAATCCGGATCGTCTGTGTGTGCTTTACCGCAGAGGCCGCGTTTTTGTAAACCGGGCGTACCTCCATATGATTTTTCACTGCCTTTTCTGCCATCTGGACACCAGGGGGAAGCGGGCAGAGGAATACTGGAATCTGGCCTGCGACATTGCCATGGAATCCATCATAGACGGGCTGTACAAAAAATGCGTACATGCGGCGCCCACGCCTTTTCGCAGGGAGATCTATCTGCGCCTTGGAAAGAAACTGAAGGTGCTGACAGCAGAGGGAATCTATGAGGCGCTGCAGGAGATGAACTTGTCAGAACAGCAGTACGGCCGGCTGGCAGCGGAGTTTTATGTGGACAGCCACGAGAAATGGGATGCGGACTTGCCGCCCGGGACGCCGATGACCGTTCCCCGGCAGGACAGGTGGAAGGATAACCGGGAGAAGATGCAGACGGAGATGGAGTCCGGCGGGCAGGACCGTTCCGGGCGGGAAGAGGAGAAAAGCCTTCTTGAACAGGTTCAGGTGGAAAACAGGGAGCGGTATGACTATAAGCGGTTTCTGAGGCGGTTTGCGGTTATGAAAGAGGAGATGCAGACGGACGACGACTCCTTTGACTACATTTATTATACCTATGGGCTGAACAAGTACGGGAATATGCCTCTGATAGAGCCTTTGGAGTCAAAGGAGGCGTACCGCATCGAGGATTTTGTGCTGGTCATCGACACGTCCATGTCCTGTTCCGGGGAACTGACAAGGCGGTTTCTGGAGGAGACTTACCGCGTTCTTGGGGAAAGCGAAAGTTATTTCAGAAAGATCAATGTCCATATTATCCAGTGCGACGACCAGGTCAGGTCCGACGTGGTCATAAGGGACAGGGAGCAGATGGAAGATTATATGAAACACTTTGCGGTGACAGGCGGCGGAGGGACGGATTTCAGGCCTGCCTTTGAGTACGTGGACAGTTTGAGAAAGCAGGGGCAGTTTACAAAGCTTCGGGGACTATTATATTTCACGGACGGGAAAGGGATTTATCCTGTGAAGATGCCGCCCTATGACACGGCTTTTGTGTTTGTGCAGGACCAGTATGAGGATGTGTCGGTTCCGTCCTGGGCCATAAAGCTGATCCTGGAGCGGGAGGATTGGAGAGATGAGGGAGGAGAAGAGGCATGAATATCAAGAGAGCCAAGGAAGAGATAAAAAATACCATCGAGGCGTATTTGCTGCGGGACCGGTACGGAGCCTATGAGATTCCCCCCATCAGACAGAGGCCGGTTCTGCTCATCGGGCCTCCAGGGGTGGGAAAGACCCAGATCATGGAGCAGATCTCCCAGGAGTGCCGCATCGGCCTGGTTTCCTACACCATCACCCACCACACCAGGCAGAGCGCCATCGGCCTGCCTTTTATCCAGGACAGGATCTACGACTCCAGGCGGTGCTCTGTGACCGAGTACACCATGAGCGAGATCGTGGCGTCTATCTACGACAAGATCGCGGATACGGGGCTTTCGGAGGGGATTCTGTTTATTGACGAGATTAACTGTGTGTCCGAGACCCTGGCTCCCACCATGCTCCAGTTTCTCCAGTGCAAGACATTTGGCAACCACAGCATTCCCCAGGGGTGGATCATCGTGGCGGCGGGCAATCCTCCGGAGTACAACAAGTCGGTGCGGGAGTTTGACATCGTCACCCTGGACAGGATCAAGATGATTCCTGTGGAGGCGGATTTTGGAGTGTGGAGAGAGTATGCTCAGCAGGTACACATCCATCCGGCGATTATCTCCTACCTGGATGTAAAGAAGCAGAATTTCTGCCGGATTGAGACCACGGTGGACGGAAAACTGTTTGCCACGCCCAGAGGGTGGGAGGACTTATCCAGACTCATGGAGGTCTATGAAAAGCTTCACAGAACCGTGGACCGGGAGGTTGTGTATCAGTATATCCAGTATCCGCTGATCGCCAAGGATTTTGCCAATTATCTGGAGCTTTACTATAAATATGAGAAAGAGTATCAGGTGGAGGCGATTTTGGAGGGGCAGGTGAAGGAGGCTGTCTTAAGCAGGCTGGAGCGGGCTCCTTTTGATGAGCGGATGAGCGTCATAAGCCTTCTGCTGGCAGGACTTAACAGCGGGTTTCAGAGTCTGCAGGAAAAGGGACAGCGGTTGGAACGGCTGGAGAAGATCTTTAGGCGGCTGAAGCCAAAGGGGATAAAGGAGACCGACGCCGGCGGGGCAGACGCCGGCAGGACGGAGTATGATTCCCCGGCTGAGTATCTGGCAGGGCTTACAGCCGGAATGCAGGCGGAGCGGAAATATAAGATGGAGTCAAAGCTTCTAAGCCGTAAGGAGGATTATCTGTACCAGGATGTGACGGCTGTTCTCGAACAAGTTCTCCAGGCCATAAAGGCGGAGAGCCGCCAGACGGAGGAGGAAGTATGGGAGAAAGTGTCAGAGATTTTTGAGGCGGAAAATCAGGCCTATGAGATTCTGTTTGAGCTTTGCGGCGGCAGACTGGAGCACGCGTTTGATTTTATGGAGGCGGCTTTTGGCAGCGGCCAGGAGATGGTGGTGTTTGTCACAGGGCTGAATACCGGATTTTACAGCGTGGACTTTTTGCAGGAGTATGCGTGTCAGCGGTATTATCAGTACAATAAGATGCTTTTGTTTGACGACAGGGAGCGGGAAATCCTGAAACAGATGGAATCTTAAGGAAAATGATATTGCTTTTTATTTTATAATCAGTATAATAAAGATATACCCCAAGGGGCATACCGCAATAGAGGCTCCTTCGGAGCGGGGCATTTTGTGTCAAAAGGTGTAACATAAAAACGCGTTCAACGATATTAGGAGGATTTTTTATCATGTGGAGGAAAAAATTTATGACTGCCATGGCGGCAGGGATGGTGATGGCGGCATTCGTCACATTTCCGGCTTTGGCCCATGGCCATCACAGACGGGCCGCCGTTACAGCGCCCAGCACATCCGAGTCTGCTGCCAGCTATGCCTGTACAGTGGAGGGCTGTGGTCTGACCGGATACCACAGCCATGACGGCCACAATTATTGGGGCTGCTATTCGGTCTGCAATGTGGAAGGCTGCGGCGAGACAGGACACCATACTCATGACGGCCATGATTATTGGGGATGCACTCCGGTGTGTTCCGTAGAAGGCTGTACGGAGACCGGGCGTCACACCCATGACGGGTACGGCTACTGCGGTTATGGTCACAATGGCGGTTACTGCGACGGTTCCTGCGTGACATATTCCGGCACCGGGGGATATTACGGAGGGCATCACGGCTGCCGCTGACGCCGGTTTGAAACAGTGAGACAAGAGGGCGGGTGGATTGATGATAAGTCAATCCACCCGCCTTTTAGGTGTGCCGGTTTAGAATACCAGGTCGCTTTCCAGAGGAAGGATCTGCAGAGCAGGGAACTGGTAAGCCAGGCCAATGATATACAAGGTGTAGGTTACATTGTTCATGATGTTAAAGGATGCGGTGTCCATAACGGCAATGCGGGTGTTGCTGCACTCCACATAGTCGCTGTTTATGATAATGGAATTGTTGCCGGCACAGGGCAGGGCTTCGGAGACGAGAGCGCGGTAGGAACCCTGGCCAATGGTGCGGTAGGAGGTGACGTCAAGCTGGCTTACCCGCTGGAACACCCGCCCCTGGCCAGAGAGGAAGATATCTACAGGGCCGCTGTTTGGAGACAGGTTCACCGCGCGGAGACACCCAAAGTTTCTGGAATTACAGGGAGAGTCGGTTATGGTGAACAGGGAGATGCCGCTGCCTTCATTGATGATGGATACCGTGTAGGCGGTGTTGCTGGCAAAGTTAATATACCTGCGGTAGAGTGTCTGGCCGGTCTGGGCATTGGTCACGGTTATGAGGGTGCTCTGACTTCCGCTGTCTAAGTAGTAGGGAGTGAAATTGCCAAACTGCATATTGTTGATGACCGAGCGGTCCCCCAGGCTGATGTTGACTGCCGGCTGATTTACCGCCGCGTGGAGAAAGCGGATATTGGCCAGGCGCTGGTTTGACGCGCCGGTGTTCTGGCCCGGAACGATGATAACCGGACCGCATCCGCTGCATCCGGAACCGGAGGGCGGTCCCCAGGAAGGAGTGTCGGGGGAAATGGGAGCAAACCCCGGCGAGTTGGAGTTATCGCCGCTTGGGGGTCCCCAGGAGGGCGTATCCGGGGAGATGGGGGCGAATCCCGGCGAGTTGGAATTATCGCCGCTTGGGGGCCCCCAGGAGGGAGTATCCGGGGAAATAGGGGCGAACCCCGGCGAGTCGGGAGTTTCGCCGCTTGGGGGCCCCCAGGCAGGCGTATCCGGAGAGATAGGGGCAAAGCCGGGGGAATTGCCGGTAGAAGCCTGACCGGAGGAATCGGATACCTGGGCCGCGCTGACGATCTCAGGAGCAGAGAGGGAACGAGTTAGTCCGTCCTTATCAATATACATGGTTTTTCCTTTCTGTTTTATTGCTTGACGCAAACGGTATGATATAGTTTATGTGAGAAAAATGGGGTCGTGTGGGAACAACCTATAATTAAAATTCGAAATACTTTCTTAATTTTTGTTGACATTTGTGGAGCCTGTATTATAGAATAAAGTGACAACTTTTGACAAGGGAGAGTATCATGTTTGTAGGAAAAAGCATTTTGGCTTCATTTATGTTAAGCACAGCAGTGATGGTTTCAAGTCCGGAAGGGACGGAGATTTCCGATTCCCGTATCAATGCCACGGTTTTGGTGGTGTCGGAAAAACCGGAGGTTTCGGAGACAGGGGAGGCAAAGGCGCAGGAGACTGAAAGCGGTCAGACCGGGCAGCAGGAGGCAGAGAGCAGTCGGGCAGAGGAGACCGCGCAGGAAGACATAGTGGAATCAGAAGGCGAGGAGGAGCAGGAGACTTCCCAGGATCAGGAGGATGTGTCGGATGAGGCTGAATCAGAGGACAGCCAGGATTTTGAGGTATCTCCCATGACAGGGACTGCCATGACCATGCTGTCAAGCCAGGGCGGAGCGCAGATGTTAAGTTCGGTTATACGTTCTCAAAACGGCCGTCTGGTCGTGGTTGACGGTGGCTGGGAGGCGGACGGCGGCTACCTTGTAGAGCACATAAAGGCCAATGGAGGAGTCGTGGATGCCTGGCTCATCACTCACCCCCATTCGGACCACGCCGGGGCGTTGTATGATATTTTGAAAAACAGAAGCGACGACATTGAGATCAACCGGATCTGCTATTCCTTTGCGCCGGTCAGCTGGTATGAGGAGGTTTCCCCGGAGGACGCGAACATGGTCAGAAACCTTGTGGAGGAGCTGGACAAGCTGCCGGAAGAGAAGCTGTGCGGCGCTGTGGGAAAGGATTATAAGATTACCGTGGACAATCTTCGGATAACCGCCATGAATGATCGTTATCAGCTGGATACAGACCCGGTGAACAACAGCAGTATTACATATATGATAGATACGGGAAAGAAAAAGGTTCTGTTTCTGGGAGATCTGTCCTATGACGGCGGAAGCCGGCTGGGAAGAGAGGCCGGGAATGCTTTGAAGGCTGATATTGTCCAGATGGCCCATCATGGGCAGAACGGGGTGGGAAGGTCTATTTATCAGAGTATTGCCCCCAAGATCTGTCTGTGGCCTACCCCCCAGTGGCTGTGGGATAATGACAATGGGGGAGGATATAACAGCGGCCCCTGGAGGACGGTTGAGACCCGGAGCTGGATGAAAGAGACCTTGAAGGTGGACAAGAATTATTGTATAAAAGACGGAGATATTGTGTTACAATTAGATTAGGAAGTGGAGAAGCCGGGTCCCTGCTACAGGGAGCCGGCTTTTATCAATGCCTGGCGGACCTTGCCCCCGACAAGGACAGCCAAAATGGTAAGGATAATGTCCTTGGGGATAAAGGCCACAAGGGAGTAAGCCATAATAGCGCCAAAGGACATTTCCGAGGTCAGGAGGGACCACTGGAAGCCGCCAGCCAGTTCCACAACCATCAGGCCCGTGACTGCCAACAGGATGGAGAGCCAGAGGGAGATGAACGGACTGGGATGTTTGACGCGGATGCCTGACAGGAGGGCCATAACAGGCCAGGCCAGGATGTATCCCCCGGTCATCCCGGTAAGACACTGGAGTCCGCCGGTAAAATTCGAGAAGATGGGAAGCCCCATACAGCCAAGGAGTATGTAGACTATGGTGGCGATGCAGCCCTGTTTCCATCCCAGAATCGTCCCCACCAGGGCGATGCCGAACACCTGGATGGTAATGGGTACTCCTGTGGGAAGAGGGATGGCAATCTGGGAGATAACCGCCAGGACCGCGGCGGACACACCCATGAGAGTCAGATTTTTTGTGGAGGTGGAAGATATTGGTTTCATAGGATTTGTTCCTTTCTGTATTTCTATGGGGAGACTATAACATAGGTGAAATAGAATGTCAACTAATTTTAAAAATAAGTTAACAATTAAAGGAGGCAGGTAGAAGGATGATAATAGCGGATCTTCATATCCATTCCAGGTATTCCAGGGCAACCAGCAGGGATTGTACGCCGGAGTATCTGGATCTGTGGGCCAGGAGAAAAGGAATCAGCCTTTTGGGCAGCGGGGATTTTACGCATCCCCAGTGGCGGGGGGAGCTGGCAGAGAAGCTTACCCCTGCGGAGGAGGGGCTGTATGTTTTGAAGGAGGAGTTCAGGATAAAGGACAGCGCCACTGAGGGGAGATATGAGCCCAGGTTTGTGATCTCCGGGGAGATCAGTTCTATTTACAAGAAGAACGGAAAAGTGAGGAAGGTACACAATGTGATCCTTCTGCCAGGGCTTGAGGAGGCTGAGGTTTTGGCGAGAAAGCTGGAAACCATTGGAAACATCCACTCTGACGGGCGGCCGATCCTGGGACTGGACAGCAGGGATCTGCTGGAGATCACCCTGGAGCTGTGTCCCAGGGCAATATTTGTGCCGGCTCATATTTGGACGCCTCATTTTTCTATGTTCGGGGCATTTTCCGGTTTTGATACCATAGAGGAGTGTTTTGAGGATCTGGCACCTTGTATTCGGGCCTTTGAGACAGGACTGTCCTCAGACCCGCCTATGAACTGGCGGCTGTCAGCCCTGGACCGGCTTCAAATGATCTCCAACTCGGACGCACACTCTCCGGCAAAGCTGGGGCGGGAGGCCAATCTTCTGGATATTGATATGAGCTATGAAGGGCTGTACGGCGCGGTCCAGGAGGGAAAGGGGCTGGCAGGGACCATCGAGTTTTTCCCGGAGGAGGGAAAATATCACTATGATGGCCACAGAAAATGTCATCTGTGTCTCAGCCCTAAAGAGGCGGAGCAATATCAGGGTAAATGTCCGGTGTGCGGGAAGAAACTGACTATGGGAGTGTCCCACAGGATCGGGCAGCTTGCGGACCGAGAGGAGGGCTTTGTTCCGGAGAGGGCCAGACATTTTGAGAGTCTTGTGCCGCTGCCGGAAGTGATCGGAGCGTCTGTGGGACATTCGGCAGCCAGCGCGAAGGTGCAGCGGCTGTATGAGGATATGCTGAAAGGATTGGGGGCCGAGTTCTCTATTTTGCGGGAGATTCCGGCAGAGGATATTCAGAAAAAGGCGGGATACCTGGTGGCAGAGGGAATCCGCAGGCTGCGGCAGGGTAAAGTTCAGAGGTTCCCCGGCTTTGACGGGGAGTATGGGATTATCAAGCTGTTTGAGCCGTCGGAGCTGGAAGCCATGGACGGGCAGATGAGCATGTTCGCCATGGGAGGCGGGCTGGGAGTCCGGAAGACGCCGGGGGACGGAAGCGGGACGGCAGGACTGGGCGATGGTGAAAGCGGAAGTATGACAGCAGGACCGGGCGATGGTGAAAGCGGCAGTATGGCGGCAGGACCGGGCGATGGTGAAAGCGGTAGTATGACGGCAGGGCCGGGCGATGGTGAGAGCGGTAGTATGGCGGCAGGGTCAGGACAGTGGGAGGATGACGGCGCGGCGGGAACGGATGCGTGCAGGGATGGCAGTCAAGGCGCAGTGGCCGGTGAAGCTGGAGTTGTCAGGCTGTCAGATGGAGATGGCAAGCGCGGAACTGGCAGCATGGCAGCGGAAACAGGCGGGCCTGGAGTTGTCAGTGTAGCAGCCGGAGAGGGTGCGTGTGGGGACGGCAGGTCTGGAGATGTGAATGGCAATGGGACCGGCGAGCTCAACAGCCGACAGCTGGAGGCGGTACGGTCCATTGCCCCCAGGATTGCCGTCGTGGCAGGACCGGGAACGGGCAAGACAAAGACTTTGGTATCCCGTATCCTCTATCTGCTCCAAAACCGCAGAGTCAAACCCTCGGAGATCACGGCGGTCACGTTCACCAACAAAGCGGCCCAGGAGATGCGGGAGCGTCTGGAGGCGCAGCTGGGCGGAAAGAAGAATGGGCGGAATCTTCACATCGGCACATTTCACAGTATCTGTCATGAGATCTTGAAGGCTTCGGGGGAGAGCAGTATTCTGGCTGACGAGGGAACTGCCCTGGACATAGCCAGGGAGGTGGGAGTTCAGTTAGGCATAAAGGAAAAGCCGGGGAAGCTGCGGCAGATGATATCCGAAAAAAGGACGGCTTTGGAGGCAGAAGGGGCTTTAAACACATCCGGGGAGGTTCCCTGGCTGGACCAGGCAGTAAAGCTGTATGAGGAGCAGCTTGCGGCTGCCCACGGGATGGATTTTGACGATCTGCTGTTGAAGACTTTAAGTTTAACAGAGGATCCGGATTTTGCCTTCAAGGGATTTACCTATCTTTTGGTAGATGAATTTCAGGATATCAGTCCGCTGCAGTACCGGCTCATCCAGGCGTGGAGCAGGAAAGGGCGGGAGGTGTTTATCATCGGGGATCCGGATCAGGCGATCTATGGATTCAGAGGCGCGGACCCGGAAAGCTTTGACCGGTTTTGCCAGGAGCAGGGCGCGGAGGTGATCCGGCTGAAAGACAATTACCGCTCCACCCCACAGATACTGGATTTATCCCGGCAGGTGCTGAAAAACCGCGACACGGTTAAGGCTGTGAGGCAGGAGGGGCTTCCGGTCCGCGTGGTCCAGGCGTCGGGGGAGATGGCGGAGGCGATCTTTGTGGCAAAGGAGATAAACCGGCTGGTAGGCGGGATTGATATGCTGGATACCGAGGAGGGATTTGCCTGTCCGGATGATCGGACGCCCAGAAGCTTTAAGGATATCGCGGTTCTTTACCGCACTCACCGGCAGGCGGAACTTTTGGAAAAATGCCTGAAAAAAGAGGGGATTCCTTATGTGGTGGCGGGCCGGGAGGAGTTTCTTGTGGAACCCCAGGTACAGGGGACTATGGCGTTTTTCAGAAGTATCCTGGATGAAGGGGACGGACTGGCCAGGCGGCAGTGCCTTAGGCTTTTGTGGAATCTGGATGAGGACTGTATCTCTCAAAGTGTGTATGAAGCCATGGCAGAAACGTATAAAAAGATGTGCAGGCGTGGGCGTCCCCAGAATATACTGGCCAAATGGCAGGAGGACTTGGGATTTGCAGAAGACAGGGCTGTGGGGAAGCTGTGTCAGACAGCGGTATTCTACAAAACCATGGGGGAGATGCTGGAAAGTCTGGCCTTTGGTCAGGAAAGCGACTTAAAGCGGTGCGGCGGCAGGACGTATACCGCTGACTGCGTGACATTGATGACATTTCACGGCTCGAAAGGGCTGGAATTTCCGGCGGTTATTTTGTACGGTGTCAAAAAGGGCATGGTGCCTTTGGAGTTTAAGGGAAGAGAGACCGATATGGAGGAGGAGAGAAGGCTTTTATACGTGGGCGTTACCAGGGCAAAGGAGGAGCTTATCATCACCTGGTCAGGGGAAGGTTCCGTATTTATGGAAGGGCTGTCCGGCAAAGGGCTTGTGCAGGGAAAGACCAGGCTAAAGAGCGGCGGGTGGGACAATGGCAGGCAGATGAGTTTATTTGATTTTATGAGCTGACGGCTGTAACGAAACCGGTGTGCGGGTCACTAATTAACAGGAAGGAGGAAAACCAGATGGATTCCATGGAAGAGATTTACAGAACCCACGCAAAAACCGTATATGGTTTTCTCCTGACCCGGGCGCGTGACTCGGACACGGCGCAGGAGCTGACCCAGGAGACCTTTTACCGGGCTGTAAAGCAGTGGAAAGGGTTTAAAGGGGATAGCGCGGTTTCTACCTGGCTCTGCGGCATTGCCAGGAATGTTTGGCTGGAATACGCGAGAAAGCAGAAAAAGAGGCTGGATATGGAGAGAGAGCTGGGGCAGGGGGATATGATGAACCCTGCCGCGGCAAAGACGGTCCAGGAGTCGGCGGAGGAAACTCACCTGGCTATGTGGGATTCCATGGAGGTCCTGCAGGCCCTCCACAAGTTAAAGGAGCCTGTGCGGGAGACCATGTATCTCCGGCTTACAGGCAACCTGACCTTTAAGCAGATCGGTCAGATCATGGGCAGAAGCGAAAATTGGGCCAGAGTCACGTTTTACCGGGGAAAGGAAAGTATCTTGAAGGAGGTAAAGAAGGATGAAACATAAGATCCCATGCTACATGATACAGGATCTGCTTCCCCTGTATATGGACGGACTGACCGGGGAGCCTACGGCAAAGGACATTGAGGAGCATCTAAATACCTGCGGAGACTGCAGGGCAAGCTATGACAGGATGAAAGCGGATATGGGCCAGGTTATGGACGAGCAGAGGTCGGAGGCGGGCCGGGAGATTGATTACCTGAAGGCTCTGCGGACCAGAAATATCCGAAACATCATCTGCGGGATGGCTGCTGCGGCTGCTGTGGCCATGACAGCGGTAGGGGTAAAGCTGTTTTTCATCGGATCTCCGTCGGAAGCTTACATGATAACTTACCTGGATGTGGATCAGGAACAGATTCATGTGGGCGGTATTTTTCAGGGGTCGGCTTCTGTGTATGGCAGGCACAAGATCGCGCGCCAGGAGGACGGCACCCAGAAACTGGTCGTCTACGCATGTCTGGCTTCAGGCTGGAATCGGGGAGGCGCATTTAACGTGACAGTGGACAGAAGTGAAGTGGAAAACCAGGTGGATATTGGCGGCGCCACTGTGAAAGAGGACGGGACTGTTATCAGCAAAATGGCCAATGAACTGTATGACGCAAAGAATCCCTATATCGGAGACATGTCTGCCAACGGCCGCCTTGCACATATCCTGGATATAGGAGGGGAGATGGGAGGATTTACCAGCGAGCTGCAGACGGTCTCGGAGCCCTATGGCTGGACGTTACACCATAAGGACAGTGTGCGCAATTCGGCGGTGTTTGAGTCCAGGATGAAGGACTATGGATGTGTGATGCTGGCTCTTATTGACAATCTGGGAGAGATTGGCTGGACCTACACCGTGGAGACGGAGCAGGGCCCTGTCCAAAGGCAGACGACCTTGACAGTTCAGGAGGCGTCGGAATATGTGGGAGATTCCGTAAAGTCTTTTGGCCGGAGTCCGGAGAAGGTCCAGGAACTGCTGGACAGGTTAAGCTTGTGATTTCAAACGTTTTTTAAAGAAATCCTTTTCCAGGCGGGAGGAATGTGCTATAATGTGTAAATGAGGTTAAATAGGCAACCTCTATTACTGATGCCTGAAAGTATTTCAGACGTAACAGTTCAGATAACCTTTGAGCTGTTACTTTCAGACATCAGCACAGTTGCTTTTCAGGCAATGAAGTAATATGGGAAGGGGCTTTTATGAGTCAGAATGTATTTCTTGATGATAAAAAGACATTGACATTAGATGATTTCATGAAAAACAACGCGCAGGAGAGGGATAATCTGGGCGACCAGATTCCTGTCACGGTATACCGTCTGCTGGAATACGCGATTCGGGAAGCGCTGGAGGAGCGGTTTGGAAAGGAAGTGCAGGAGAGCGTGTTTCGGGAAGGCGGATTCCGCGCAGGGAAATATTTCGCGAAAAATTTTTTGGATGTTACGCTTCCGATCAATGAGTTTTTGGCCCAGCTTGGCAGAGAGCTGGAGATCTTGAAGATGGGCGTACTTCATATAGAAGAGTTGGACCGGGATACAGGAAGGTTTGTGATGACTGTGGCCGAGGATGCGGACTGTTCGGGCCTTCCGGTGCTGGGCGAGACGGTCTGTAATTATGACGAAGGGTTTCTGTCAGGGGTTTTGACCGCCTATACAGGAAAGGCGTACAAGGTGAGAGAGATCGACTGCTGGGCTACCGGGGACCGGGTATGCAGATTTTGTGCCGAGGTAAGTGAAAGAACTACAAGGAGCTGCCATGGAAGATAAAAATTGCCAGATTCTTTTTGAATATCTGAAAAGTATAGTCTATGATACTCCGGATGAGAAGCCGGGTCTGGAAGGCCTGGAATCTCCGTATAAGAGATTGGGCCAGGGGATGGAGGTTCTTGAGAGATGGCTGGAGGAGATGCGTACATACTCGACGGATCTCTCCAAAGGGAATCTGTCAGGGACTTTGCCGTCAGAGGAGAATCCACTGTGCATGAATCTGAAAAATCTTCACGCCAGTTTAAATCACCTGACCTGGCAGGCGAAACAGGTGGCGGCCGGGGATTATTCTCAGCAGGTTTCTTATCTGGGGGAGTTCTCAGAGGCCTTTAACACGATGATCGCCCAGCTGAAAGAGCGGGAGGCTCAGTTAAAGGCGGAGAAGGAAGCAGTGGAGAAACAGGCAGATATTCTTCACAGCTACAATGAGCTTTTGCTGGAACTGACGCGAAAACAGAGAGAGTGGATCATCATCGTTGATGTGGAGAGCAAGGATATTGTGTACTGCAACAAGCGGGTTGTGGGATATGAGGAGATTGCTGACAAGGAATTTTGTATAAATTGCAGGAACCGGCTTCCGTTTCTTGAGAAGATCCTTTACTGGGAGGACAGAGAGCAGATTCACGCGTGGGAGGCCTGCGACGGCAACCGCCGGTACTACCGGGTTACCACGTTTCCTCTGGAGTGGAAGAAGCGGAAGGCCTATGCCCATATCCTTATGGATGTTACGGACGAGAAGCTGGAGGCCAGATATTTGAAGGATAAGGCTTACCATGACGGTCTGACCGGGATCTATAACCGGATGTACTTTGAGGAGATCATGCATAAGATCCTCCAGGAGAAGGAGCAGGTGGTCCTGGGCTATCTGGATCTGGACTGTTTAAAGACGGTTAACGATCAGTACGGCCACGGGGAGGGCGACGACTATATACTGCGGTTTGTTTCCACGGTGAAAAAGTATTTCCGCACGACAGATATTTTTGCCAGGATCGGAGGCGACGAGTTCTGTCTGATCTTGAATAACATCTCCTCCAAGGTGGCAGAGGAAAAGCTTGATTCGGCGATGAGGGAGTTTCAGGGATTCAGGGATAAGAAGTACATTCACGGATTCAGTTTTGGCGTGACAAAGATTCAGGGAAAGGACGAGACACGGGATCTTGCTGAGATAATCAAAGAGGTGGACGCCGCGATGTATCAGTGTAAGCGGAAGAATAAGGAACTGTACAAACGGCAGCAGGAGGGAATATATGAGAATCCTGGTGATTAACAGCGGAAGCTCCTCCCTGAAGTTTCAGGTCATTGACTCGGAGACCGAGCAGGTGCTGGCCAAAGGCCTGTGTGAGCGCATCGGAATTGACGGGATATTTACCTACAGGACGGACAAGGTCTCCGTAAAGGAGCCGGTGGCCATGGAGAACCATACCCAGGCCGTACATACGCTTCTGGATACCCTGGTGGATCCGGAGAAGGGGATCATAGGCAGTTTTCAGGAGATTGATGTTATCGGACACCGGCTGGTACACGGCGGGGAGAAGTTTACCGGCTCCGTGGTGGTGACGGACGAGGTGATCCAGGCCATGACAGAGTGCAACGACCTGGCGCCGCTGCACAACCCGGCCAATCTGATCGGAGTGGACGCCTGCCGGAAGCTGATGCCGGATACGCTGATGGTTGGTGTGTTTGACACGGCCTTCAACCAGACCATGGAGCCTAAAGCTTACCTGTACGGCCTGCCTTACCGGTATTATGAAAAGTACAAGATCCGCCGTTACGGATTTCACGGTATCAGCCACAAGTACGTATCCCAGAGGGCGGCGCAGTTTATGGGGCAGGACCCCAGGCATGTGAAGACCATTGTGTGCCACCTGGGCAACGGAGCCAGCATCAGTGCCGTGAAGTACGGAAAGGTGATCGACAATTCCATGGGGTTTACGCCTCTTGAGGGTCTGGTTATGGGAACCAGGTGCGGGGATGTGGACCCTGGCGCATTGGAGTTTCTGGCAAAGAAGGAGAACCTGGATTTTCCGCAGGTCATGGCAATTTTGAATCAGGAGTCAGGGGTTCTGGGCATTTCCAAGAACTACTCCAGCGATTTCAGGGAACTGAAGGACGCGGAGATAAAGTACAACGAGAAGGCGGCTCTTGCCAGGGAGATCTTTGCCTACAAGGTGGCCAAGTATGTGGGCAGCTATGCGGCTGCCATGAACGGGGTGGACAATATCGTGTTTACCGCCGGGGTTGGGGAGAATGATTCCGACATCCGGGAGGAGATATGCAGTTATCTGGAGTTTCTGGGGATTACGCTGGACGAGCTTAAGAACCGGGAACAGGCGGAAGCTGTAAGAATATCGGAGGGAACTTCCAAGGTTAACGTGCTGGTGATCCGGACCAATGAGGAGCTGGAGATTGCCAGGGAGACTGCGGAGGTGGCGCGGCAGAACGGCGTAAGATGACGCTGTTCTGCTTATTTTTTCTTTTCCATAGCCAAAAACCAATTCCCCGTATTCTGCGTCAGGCTTACAAGGGTTGACAGTACCTGGTCCCGGTCGTAGTCCCGGCTTCCCATGTAAGCGTAGTATCCGCCGTAGATGGTGTAGGTCAGCACCATGTTCCGCACAGGGTCCAGGTGATACTGAGGATATTTTTCGGCGATCATCTTCTTGATGGACTGCTCGATTTTTGACACAAACAGGCTGCTTCGGCTGTCGGAGAAGAGAATCTGAATCAGATGATCCTGGGATAAGTATCCCAAAACCAGCTGGCGGGTAAATTCTCCCGTGTTCTCCCAGATGTATTCGGAGTGGTCCATGGACTGAATCACAGACAGGACCACTTCATCTTCCAGTGAGTCCGACAGCTCGTATATGTCCCCGTAATGAGAGTAAAAGGTTGATTTATTGACCATAGCCATTTCACACAGTTCCTTGACCGTGATCTTCTCCAGCGGCCTTTTGGCCCGGAGAGCCAGGAAGGCGTTGATGATGGCTTTTTTTGTTTTTACAATCCGCAGATCCATGAGTTTTCCCCTCTCTCCCGACGATTTTGGAAATGAGTTGGTTATCCGACTTTAGGATGGAATCGTCTGTGGCGGATACCAAGGTTTATTTTTATAATGGTGTATTATACCATAAAAATGAGGGGGACTATAGATGGATTTTTACGGATTTTATACGGGGACGGAATTTGAGGCGTACAACTTTTTGGGAGCCCATCGCCAGGGAAACGGCGTTGTGTTCCGCACCTTTGCCCCGGGCGCCAGGAAAATTGACGTCATAGGGGAGTTTAACGGCTGGCAGGGGCAGGAGATGCGAAAGATTCATGACGGGAATTTCTGGGAGTGCGAAGCAGCGGGCGCGAAGCCGGGGCAGATGTACAAATACCGGATCACCGGGGCGGACGGCAGTGTGCGGGACCACGCGGACCCTTATGGATTTGCCATGGAGCTGCGGCCTCACACGGCGTCTTTTGTGTGGGGGGAGGAGGTCTTTGACTTCGGGGACGGGGCCTGGATGAAAAAACGGAGTACCGCAAAGGACAGGCCTCTGAATATCTATGAGATTCACGCCGGCTCCTGGAAGCGGCCTTCGGATGAGCCGGGGGACTGGTACAATTATGAGGAGCTGGCAGAAAGGCTGGTCCCTTATTTAAAGGAGCAGGGGTACAATTATGTGGAGGTACTGCCCCTTGCGGAGCATCCCAGCGATGAGTCCTGGGGGTATCAGATCACAGGGTTTTTCAGCCCCACTTCCAGATACGGCACTCCGGGACAGCTGAAACGTATGGTAAAGCTTCTCCACAGCCATGATATCGGGGTTATCATGGATTTTGTGCCGGTTCATTTTGCGGTGGATGATTATGCCCTGTGGAATTACGACGGCACGGCTCTGTATGAGTACCCTAACCAGGATGTGGGAAAGAGTGAGTGGGGAAGCTGCAATTTCATGCATTCCAGAGGAGAGGTGAGAAGCTTTCTCCAGTCAGCTGCCAATTACTGGCTGACAGAGTTCCATTTTGACGGCCTGAGGATGGACGCCATCAGCAACATGATCTACTGGCAGGGCAATCCGGCCAGGGGGGAGAACCGGGGAGCCGTGGTCTTTCTGCAGAATCTGAACCAGGGGCTGAAAAAGCGCCACCCGTCCTGCCTTCTGATCGCGGAGGATTCCACGGCCAGACCGGATATTACAAAGGCAGTCCCAGAGGGAGGCCTTGGGTTTGACTACAAGTGGGATATGGGGTGGATGAATGATACGCTGTCGTATTTTCAGTCTTCTCCCAAGCAGAGGGTGGAGGGGTATCACAAGCTGACCTTTTCCATGCAGTATTACTACCAGGAGAAGTATCTGCTTCCCCTGTCCCATGATGAGAATGTCCATGGGAAGGCCACGATCCTCCAGAAGATGAACGGGGATTATGAGGGGAAATTTCCTCAGGCCCGGGCGTTTTATCTGTATATGTATCTCCATCCTGGGAAAAAGCTGAATTTTATGGGAAATGAGCTGGGGCAGATGAGGGAGTGGGATGAGAAGCGGGAGCAGGACTGGGATATATTGAAGTATCCCAATCATGACGCGTTTTGCCGGTTTATGAGGGATCTGAACCAGCTGTATCTGAACAATCCGGCTTTGTGGCAGATGGATTATGAGCAGGAGGGATTTCAGTGGCTGGACTGTCATCAGGAGGCCAGGTGTATCTACGCCTTTGAGAGGAGGGGCAAAAAGCAGCGGATCGGGGCAGTGTTTAATTTTTCCGGGACCGTGCAGAAGGATTATAAGGTTCGGGTGCCCGGGGCGAAGAAGCTGACCCTCCTTTTGGACACGGACCGGGATATCTATGGAGGCGGCGCTGTGGGGCTTGAAAATGGCGCGGTGGAATGGGTGGATGAAAGGACGGAGACGGTGACGGTCTCGCTGGGGGCGTTTAGCGGGAGGTGTTATTTGGTGGAGTGAGTTGGGGGGCGGATCATGATTGGTTAGTGGTTATGAGGTAGTTGAATTGGTGTATTGTTTAGTGAGTAAATGGGCGAGTGTAGTCGTGATGCCAGTCAGAGAAGGGAAGGATGGTCCTGTCCGGGTTCAGATATGC